>NZ_CAMLGT010000006.1 GCF_946479605.1 uncultured Lacibacter sp. | reverse complement strand
AATTCTTTAATAAATACCTGTTGGAAATATGCAGTTAATTATACTATATTCAACTTCAAAATCTCTCCACTTCAAACGTCTTTCAACATTTAACCTGTATGCGTAGCCATTTGCACCTGCTGTTCATTACTGCAGCCATGATTCTTTTTGTTTCCTGTAACCGCAATGCTGTTTCCCTGAGCGATACCAATGCCCGTGGCGAAATTCAGCAACTGCAAAACCTGGTGTTCCGGTTTTCAAAAAACCTGGTACCCGATTCATTGCTCAACCGGTGGGATTCTGTTCCTTACGTTGAGTTTGAACCAAAGATCAACGGCCGTTTCCGTTGGGAGCATGGCGATGAGCTGATCTTTTCTCCATCGGGTCCCATGGCTCCGGCTACCACTTACAAAGCAAGCATCAACAAAGATGTGTTGGCATTTACCGAATACAGTTCGGTAAAAGTGAAAGAGCCGCTGGAGTTTCACACACCTGATCTGAAGCTGGAAAACTCAAACATTACCTGGGTGCTTGATGATGCTACCAATAAAGCCATTCCGCAAGTGGATCTGTATTTCAACTACGCCGTTACACCTGCTGCTTTAAAAGAAAAACTGAAAGTGAAACTGGACGATCAGGAAAAAGATTACAGCATACAGACCATTAACAACGACCGCAAGGTTTCGATCCGCCTGTTGAATGTAAAAACGGAAGACAGGGATTACAACACTACCGTTTCACTGGAAAAAGGTTTGCTGCCCGATGGCGGAAAGAACGCTACCGCCGAATCCATTGAAGAAAAGTTTACCATTCCATCGCCTTATACATTGACCGTTACCAATGTTGAATCACGACATGATGGTTTATCGGCTACAGTAAAAGTATTTACCTCGCAACAAGTAGTACCGGAATCATTGAATCAATACATTCAACTCAGCCCAACCGTAAAATATGATGTGGAAATGGAAGAAGACGGTTTCCTCATCAGCAGCGAAGGATTCAATGCCGATAAAACCTATGATCTCCTGCTTACAAAAGGTTTGCGTGGAAAACTGGGTGGCACACTAAAAGAAGACTACAAAGGAGCCGTTGCTTTTGGCGAACTGGAACCCGACATTGTTTTCACCAATAAAAAAGCCGTTTATCTTTCTGCACAGGGAAACAAAAATATTGAAGTGCGCATTACCAATATTCCCAAGGTGAAAGTGATTGTTTCAAAGATCTATGAAAACAATATTCTCGCAGCACACAAATACGGTTACTATCCAAAAACAAGCGGCAACGATGATTACTATTATTATGATGAGGAAGGTGGCGATGCAACATTGGGCGATGTGATTTACGAACAGGAAATTGACACACGCAGCTTACCAAAGCTGGGCAACAGCCGTTTATTCAACTTCAATATTGCAGATCGTGTAAAGGATTTCAACGGTATTTATCATTTACAGATCCAGTCGCCGGATGATTACTGGATCAAAGACAAACGCTTTATATCGCTGAGTGATATTGGGCTCATTGCCAAAGAAGGTAAAGAAACAATGCTGGTATTTGCCAACTCCATTAAAACAGCAGCTTCTTTAAGCGGTGTAAATGTTACAGTGTATGGTGCCAACAATCAATTGCTGGGTACAGGCAGCACAAATGCCGATGGTGTAGCAGAGATCAGTTACAGCAGAAAAGAATACAACGGTTTTAAACCGGCCATGGTCATTGCTAAAACGGCTGATGATTTCAACTACCTGCCGTTCCATAATACAAGAGTAAACACAAGTCGGTTTGATGTGGGTGGCAAAGCATGGAATACCACAGGCATGGATGCGTTCATTTATGCAGAGCGTGATATTTATCGGCCGGGTGAAAGAGTAAACGCAAACATTGTCCTGCGTACCAACGATTGGAAAACACCCGGCGAATTACCAGTGAAGCTGAAGTTTGTGATGCCGAACGGTAAAGAGCTGAAAAGCTTCCGTAAAATGCTGAACGAACAAGGTTCTGCTGAAGTAAGTATTGATCTGCCGGTTGCTGCCATTACCGGCAGTTATCAACTCGAATTGTATTCCGGTAATGATGTATTGCTCGGCAGCAAATCATTCAGCATTGAAGAATTTGTACCTGATCGTATAAAAGTAAATACACAACTCAGCAAAGAGTTTTTAAACGTGGGCGACTCTGCTACGCTCCGCATCAATGCCAGTAATTTCTTTGGCCCGCCTGCTGCCAACCGTAAATACGAAACAGAGATCCAGTTCAAACAGGCATACTTCTCTCCTGCAAAATACAATGGTTATGATTTTTCATTGAGTAATCAAACATCCTTTTTTGATAAAGTACTGAAAGAAGGCAGTACCGATGCAAATGGTAATGCAACAGAGGGCGTGAGTGTTCCTGTGCTTTACAATAATCTCGGTTTACTGCAGGTTGATATTTATACAACTGTGTTTGATGAAACAGGACGACCTGTAAGCAAACTCGCCAAGGCCAATGTATTTACACAAAAAGTATTTTATGGTTTGGGTGGGGATGGTTATTACTATTATCCATTGAACCAGGGTATTCGTTTTCCGCTGATCGCTTTAAACAAAGATGAAAAACTGGTGAATGCACAGGCCCGTGTATTGGTGATCAAACATGAATACAGAACAGTGTTAAGCAAAAGCGGTTCTTATTTCCGTTACGAATCGCAAAAAGAAGAAAAACGGATGAAAGAAGATGTGGTTACAGTTGCAGGTGAGCAGACAAACTACACATTTGTACCACGTCAACCCGGTGATTATGAGATACGCATTTATGCACCCAATGCAGAAACTTATGTAAGCAGGCGTTTTTACAGCTATGGTGGCTGGGGTGCTGATAACAGTTCGTTTGAGGTAAACACTGAAGGGCAGATTGATATTGAAACAGACAAGAAAGAATATGCAACCGGCGATAAAGCAAAACTGTTATTCAAAACACCATTCAGCGGACGTATGTTGGTAACACTTGAAACAGATCATGTGGTATCGCATCAATATGTAAATGTTGAAAACCGTTCTGCATCAGTTGATATTCCGTTAACAGCAGAACATTTACCCAATGTGTTTGTAACAGCCACACTCATCAAGCCACATGGCATGAGTGAAATTCCGTTAACAGTGGCACATGGTTATCAATCCATCAAAGTAGATGAAAAAAACAGGAAGATTGATGTAAAGATCACAGCTAATAAGTCAACACGCAGCCGCACACAGCAGAAAGTAAAAGTAAAAGCAGCCCCGGGCAGTTATGTTACACTTGCTGCCGTTGATAACGGTGTGCTGCAGGTGAGCAACATGAAAACACCTGATCCATACAATTACTTCTACCAGAAAAAAGAACTGGGTGTATTTGCTTACGATCTTTATCCGTTACTGTTTCCTGAGTTGCGTGCACGCATGAGCAGCACCGGTGGTGATGGTGCCGATATGGAAAAGCGCAACAATCCTATGCCCAATAAACGTGTACAGATCGTCAGCTACTGGAGTGGTGTGCAAAAAGCAAATGGCAGCGGTGAAGCTGAGTTTGAATTTGATGTACCACAGTTCAGCGGCGAAATACGTTTAATGGCTGTTGCATACAAGAACGAACAGTTTGGTGCAAGCGAAGAAAATATGACCGTTGCCGATCCGGTTGTGATCAGCGCAGGTATTCCACGTTTCTTAAGTCCGGGTGATACGGTGCTTGTTCCTGTTACACTCAGCAACACCACAAAAAATGCTGCAAACGCTACTGTGAAAATGAGTGTAAGCGGACCTATGCAGGTGGTGGGTGTAAACAGCCAGGTTGCACCTGTTGCTGCCAACTCAGAAAGTAAAGCGGTGTTTCGTGTAGTGGCACAACAACGCATCGACTCCGGCCGTATTCGTATTGAAGTAAAAGCAATGGGTGAAACATTTGTTGATGAAACCGCCATTACTGTTCGTCCTCCATCCACCTTACAGAAAGAAAGTGGTAGTGGCAGCATCATCGGTGGTGCTGCACAAAACATCAACATTCCTGTTAACCGGTTTATGCAGGGCAGTACCGATTATCAGCTCATCGTCAGCAAATCGCCGGCACTGGAGTTAGGCGATCAGTTGAAATACCTGGTGCAGTATCCGTATGGTTGTACGGAGCAAACAGTATCGGCAGCGTTTCCGCAATTGTATTTTGCTGATATGGCCGATCAGCTGAAACAAAACAAAGGAGCCGGTTCAACATCCGTTGCAAATATTAATGAAGCTATCCGCAAAATAAAGATGCGTCAACTGTACAATGGTGCAGTTACATTGTGGGATGATGAGGGAACTGCCAACTGGTGGACCACTGTTTACGCTGCTCACTTTTTATTGGAAGCACGCAAAGCCGGTTATGATGTTGATAATAGTCTTCTTGAAACAATGATGGGTTACCTCATCACCCGATTGAAAACAAAAGAAACCATCGATTATTATTACAACCGCACACAGAAAAAGAAAATTGCACCAAAAGAAGTGGCGTATAGTTTATATGTACTGGCATTGGGCAATCGTTCGCAGATAAGTGTGATGAATTATTACAAAGCCAATTCATCTTTACTTGCACTTGACAGCCGTTACCTGTTATCTGCAGCTTATGCTGTAAGTGGCGATAAGAAAAGTTATGTAGCATTGCTGCCTGCTGCTTTCAGTGGCGAGTTAAGTGTTGCACAAACCGGGGGAAGTTTTTACAGTGATGTGCGTGATGAAGCCATTGCACTCAATACACTGGTTGATGTTGATCCGGGTAATGCACAAATTCCGTTGATGGCAAGGCATGTAACACAGTATCTGAAAGAACGCCGCTGGCTCAGCACACAGGAACGTGCATTTGGATTTTTAGCCATTGGCAAACTTGCACGCAATGCTGCTAAAAGCACCGTTACTGCTGATATAAAAGTGAGTGGCAAAACGGTAGGCAAGCTTAGTGGTAATGATCTGAAATTAACAGCTAAACAACTGGGCGGTGCAAATGTGGAAGTTGTAACAAAAGGAACAGGTCGTTTATACTATTACTGGGTAGCCGAAGGCATCAGTGCTACAGGTGACTATAAAGAAGAAGACAGTTACCTGAAAGTAAGACGGCAGTTTTACAATCGTTATGGTCAGCAGTTCCCCGGTAACAGTTTCCAGCAAAACGAGTTGATCATAGTGAAAGTAACCGTTGAAAAAAGTTTTGCTACTTCGGTTGAAAATGTAGTGCTCACCGATCTGTTACCTGCCGGTTTTGAAATTGAAAACCCACGCACTAAAGAACTGCCGGGCATGGATTGGATAAGAGATGGTTTAACACCAACTGCATTGGATGTGCGTGATGACAGGATTCATTTCTTTGTTGATCTTACAAGCGGCAGACAAAGTTATTATTATGCTGTGCGGGCAGTATCACCCGGCATCTATCGCATGGGACCGGTAAGCGCTGATGCAATGTATAATGGTGAGTATCATTCGTACCATGGTGCAGGTGTGGTGAATATTACGCAATAGAAAGTATTGTTAACAGAATAAAAAGCTCCGGCGTTTTGTGCCGGAGCTTTTTTATGTATATCGAATGTACTTACACCAATTCCTTTTCCATATAAACAACTCCATCCAGCGGATTATCATAATACGATGTTGTTTCTACAAAACCATATTGTTTGTACAACCCAATAGCAGGTTGCAGCTTTTCCAGTGTGTCTAATTTCATTTTTGTATAACCCAGCATCTGTGCATCCCTTATGAGTTGTTCCACCAGCACTTTACCAATTTTATGTTTCCTGTAAAATGGTTTTACGTACAGGCGCTTCATTTCACATGCACCTTTCTCCCGCAGCGGTTGCAAAGCCACACAACCTGCTATCTCGTTGTTCCATTTTGCCAGGTAAATAACGCCTTTGGGGGGACCGTATTTTTTTAAAGGATTCTTCAGCTCTTCTTCAAATGTCTGAAAACACAGATCTTCATCCAGCTCCATCTCATATTCCCGAAACAGTTTCCTTACCTCATCCAGCAACCAACCTTCCTGCTGTATATAAATTAACTCCGTCATTTTTTAATTACCTTAACTGCAAACTTACAACCTTCACTGTTTATGTTACTGCGAAAAATTCTTTTATTATTGTTATTTCCGTCTTTTCTGTTTGCACAGCGGTACAAAAAAATACATCACAAAGCTGTATTGGTTGATACACATAATGATATTCCTTCATCTGCCATTGAAAAGAAAGTAGCTTTCGATACTGATCTTAGTGGTAAAACACACTCTGATCTTAAACGCATGTTTAGCGGTGGTATAAAAGGACAGATGTTTTCGATCTTTTGCGGTGGCGAGCAAAAAGAGCCGTATGCTTTTGCCAACCAGGAAATGGACAGCGTTTATGCATGGGTGCAACGTAATCCATCAAAAATGATGATGGTGTACAACCCGGCCGATTTTGCTAAAGCAATCAAGGAAAAAAAGCTGGCAACCATGTTTGGAGTGGAAGGCGGGCACATGATTGAAAACAGTCTTGCGAATCTTGATGCCTTGTATCAAAGAGGCATGCGGTACATGACCATTACCTGGAACAACTCTACAAGTTGGGCAACAAGTGCTGCCGATGAAACCACCTCTGGCGGCGCAATGAACAGCGAAGGTAAAAAGGGTCTTACAGAATTCGGAAGACAAGTAATTAAACGGATGAATGAACTGGGTGTGATGGTTGATATCAGTCATGTGGGTGAACAAACATTTTGGGATATCGTAAGCATTTCAACCAAACCCATCATCGCATCGCATAGCTGTGTATGGAATCTTTGTCCGCACCGTCGCAATTTAAAAGACGACCAGATAAAAGCCGTTGCAAAAAGCGGGGGTGTGATCTTCCTTAATTTCTATGGAGGTTTTATTGATAGTAGCTATGAAGCAAAACGGGATGAACTGTTGAAACAATACCAGCCGGAGATCGATTCATTGATCAAAACAAATATGCAGCCCGATTATGCACGCATCATCACTGCAGAAAAATACAAAGACCGGCTGTTGAGCATTCGTCCGTCCTTATCAGTACTCATCGATCATCTTGATTATATCGTAAAGCTGGTAGGTGTTGATCATGTAGGTATGGGCAGCGATTTTGATGGTATTGAAGTGCCACCACGTGAGTTGAACGGTGTGGAAGATTATCCGCTTATTACGAAAGCGTTGTTGGAAAGAGGTTACAGCAAAAAAGATATAAGGAAAATACTTGGTGGAAATTTTATGCGTGTGTTTGAGGCAAATATGAAAAGTGTTGTACTACATTAAACCTATCTCTTATTTAGTTACTGTAATTCTCCACTCCTGCGGTGTTACTCCAAACTCCTGCTTAAATACCCTTGCAAAATAACCGGGATCGTTATAACCGCAATCCATGGCAATAGCTGCAATGCTTAATGCTGGATCAACTAATAATTCTTTCGCTTTGCTTAAACGGATGATGCGGATAAATTTATTGGGCGAACAACCTGTAAGTGCTTCCAGTTTTCGGTGCAGTTGCGAATGACTCATAAAAATCAACCTGCACAACTGCTCCACACTAAATTCATAGTTGGTAAAATTGGCCTCCACCAGTTCTCTTACTTTTTTTACGAACGCATGCTCAGTTTTTTCCTCTGTAACAACCTCCATTTCTTCAGTTGCTAATTTTTCAGCTTTACCAACAATACCCATTTGCCTGCTGTAATACTGCTGTAAATTTTGCCTCAACTCCAATAGTTTTTTAATACGCAGCAATAATTCTTCTTTATGAAATGGCTTTTCGAGGTACACATCAGCACCTTTTTCCAGCCCTTCCAGTTTACTTTGCATATCAGCCTTGGCAGTAAGCATAATGATGGGAATATGACTGGTGCGTTCATCCTGCCGTAGCCTTCTGCACATTTCAAATCCATCAATCAACGGCATCATCACATCGGTAATGATGAGATCAGGGATCAGTTCTGCTGCAATCTCAAATCCTTCTTTACCATCTTTCCCAACAGCTAATTTGTACTGTGGCAAACAACTGGCAGTATAAGCAACAACATCTACATTGTCTTCTACCAATAAGATCAACGGCGTTTCATCCGCCGTCGAATTTTGATTAAGAAGAACAGGTTCTTTGCTTACAGCATTCAGTTTAATAACCGGTTCTTTTAGTTGTACAGGCACAGTTGCAGCCTCATCTTCCACACTTACTTTTTGCAATGGTAATGTGATGGTGAACTCGGTGCCTTTTGTTGCACCAACAGGCGGACTTTTTACTGCAATGGTTCCGTTCATCAGTTTTACCAACTCTTTGGTAAGCGCTAAACCAATACCGGTTCCTTCGGCCTTACGTGTATGACTGTTATCGAGTTGATAGAAACGATCGAATATATGCGGCAGCTGGTTTTCGGGAATACCAATACCGGTATCTTTTACTTTTAATACAAGCGTGGTGTAATTATGTTTCGTTGCTGGTTCTTGAGAAATACTTACATACACATTACCCTGTGCAGGCGTAAACTTCAACGCATTGGATAAAAGATTAGAAATAATCTGTCGTAATTTTTCTGCATCATAAGCTACTGCAAGTTCATCTGCATCCGCTAAAAAGTGAAATTGTTTTTGCTGTCCGGCTGCCAACGATTGAAACGACTCTACCACATAGCGTAAAAAATGAATCACATCGCCATTCACCAAATGAAGCGTCATTTTTCCTTCTTCCAGCTTCGACAGATCGAGCATTTCATTTACAAGGTTCAGTAAATGTTTCCCATTGCGGACAATCATATCCACGCCATTGTCGAGGTATTTCTCCGGTTCTGCTTTTACCTGGTTGGCCATGCCCAGTATAACAGTGAGCGGCGTACGAAACTCGTGGGTGATGTTGGCATAGAGTTGTGTTTTGAGTGTATCTAATTCTTTTACTCGTTTTGCTTCCTGCTGCTCGTAATGCAATTGCGATTGCAGCTTTGCTTTATTAATCCTGAACAAAAAATACGCTATTGCTGCAAAAACTATCAGCAATACATAAATAACATAAGCCCACCACGTGCGCCACCACGGCGGACTTACAATAATTTTTAATTCGGCAATCTTATTGCTCCATGTACCCTGGCTGTTACTGCCCTGCACTTTAAATGTATAATGGCCGGGTGGCAAATGCAGATAGGTTGCTGTTCTTCTTGTTCCGCTTTCAACCCAATCTTTATCAATGCCCACCAACTGGTAACGGTATTTATTTTGAGCAGGCGATGTAAAATCAAGCGATGAAAACTCCAGGGTTAAAATATCCTGCAGGTGATTTAACGTAATGAAAGATGATTGTTCAATAGCCTGTTGAAGAATGCCTGTTTTATCATTCGGAAACACCACTTCATTACCTGCTAAAATATTCGTGATAAAAATATTGGGTACAAACCCGGTTTGTAAAACTGTTGACGGGTTAAATATATTCAGCCCGTTTACGCCACCAAAAGCCAGATTGCCATTGGCAAGTTTTGCATAAGCACCAGTGTTAAACTCATCGTCCTGCAAGCCGGAGGTTTTTGTGAAATGGCGAAACAACCACTTACCTTGTTCTTCTTTATTGCCATTCAGTAAACAAAAAATACCACTGTTGGTGCTGCCCCAAATATTACCTGCATCATCTGTCAACAACCCATACACTACATTGTTGCAAAGACCTTCTTTGGTTGTGATATGTGTAAACCGACCGGTTGATTGATTCAAACGATTAAGACCACCGCCTTTTGTTGCCACCCACAAAATATTTTTATCGAACGTATCATTAATGATGCAGGACACATGGCTGTAGTTTAAAGCTGTTTTATCTGAAGCGTTTGTTTTATACCATGTAATTGTTGGTGCTGCTGTTGTGTTGAATTGAAAGTTAATTTTTGCCAGTCCATCTTCTGTGCCAGCCCAAAAAACACCGGTTGCATCTTCATGCAATGCAGTTATCGGTGCTCCTTTTAACATTGGGTTCGCAACATCGGTATTGATCGTAATTTTTTTATACACCCCGGTAAACGGATTTAATACGATCATCCTTCCTCCAAAACCAGTAAGCCAGATATTGCCTTTGCTGTCTTCCAGTTTTGGTTCCATCAATTCTTCTTCCCGATTAACATTGATCCTGTAGGTACTTGAAGTTTTGGTTACCAGGTTTAGTTTTTCTATTACTTCATCAAAATTATCGGCGCTGTAACCTTTTTTACGATACAGACCCCAAATGGTAAAGTTTTTGCCCATAAAAAAATCACGGCCATCAAACAATACCTTTTCTTCTTTGCCGGTTAAATTATTTCCATCTGTATCAAACCTTTTTAAATCGCCCCATCCTGTAACAAAAACCTGGTTGTTGGGCAGTCCCATTATTTTTCGCACACTCATGGCACGGGCGATGTGATGAAACTTTTCAGTGTCGTTGCTGTACTTACGCAAACCATAACCGTTAGTGCCCACCCACACAAGTCCCGAACGATCTTTATAAATTCTTGTTGGCGTTACTTCAGAAAAACTATACAACCTTGTTTTTTCGGGATCAACCGGGCTGCCACGTTTCCAGTTTTTAATATCAAAAATTTCAAGCCTGCCCGAATCGGTAATGCCCAGCCAAAATCTCTTTTTATCTGTTTCGTGCAAAAAAGTTCTGCCATGACCTTTGGTGATGTCTTTTGAAAACAGCGCATAGGCATTTGTATCCTGCACCTGGCTAAAGAAAACATCATCGGCCCACACACTCCCATTTTCGGCCGGGGCTGTTTGTCCAAAAACAAAACTATTCTTACGCCATACAAGCGACAGATCGTTGGGCAGCAGTTCGTAAACCTTATCAGAAATGATCCAGATTTTTTTCCTGCCGTCCATATACATGCAGTTAACATTAGTTACTCCCGGTGCAGATAAATGTGTAATAACAGGTTGGGTATTGTTCTCTAAAAAATCTGCAGACAGCGAAATAACATTTAAACTTTTTTCCTGTGGAAATACCAGAAACCTTCCGTCGGGCAATTCAATTACAGGCAAATAAATTTTATTACCGGAAAGACTGTTCGCTTTTTTGGGGTTGTGTAAAATGCGCCGGAAGTTGTCCCGTCGTTTATCGTAAATATTAATACCATCATCAGTGGTTACCCAAAGCCTTCCCTTACTGTCTTCAAAAAGCCGGTTAATGTTGTTATTGCTGATTGAATTGGGGTTGTAGCTGTCGTAGGTATACACTTTAAAGCTGTACCCATCGTAACGGTTCAGCCCGTCCTTCGTACCAAACCACATAAAGCCATCTTTATCCTGCAAAATATCGTACACATAACCCTGGCTCAAGCCATCAGATGTCGTCAACTGCTTATATTTCAGCTGAGCGAAAACGGGCGTAGCCAACCAAATCCCAAAAAGGATAAGCAGCAGTTTAGTAGTAATGTGGCTGGGGAGCATTTCCTTATAAAGATAATCGAAGCCTTATTTTTTATTCTATCCGTCTTCTGTTAAAACAATCGTTTCTGCGCAGAATGATGAATTTATCCTGCTGCTGCACAATTTGTCCTGTTGAATGCAGAAAAACTGAAGCTCAATGGTTGATTTGTACTCACAAAATTTGGGGTTTGAGCAGAGCTTTGAAAGAGCATTTACTCACATTGTTCCAAAACCAAAACAAACTTGTATGAAACAGAAACTTATTACCAGGCTAAGCGCTTGCTTACTGATGCTGCTGTTTTCTTTTGTCGGATTCAGCCAAACCAAAAATGTAATATCTACACACCGGGTATTTCCTAAAATTGATAAGATCGCAGAATTTGAAAAGGCCGTTGCAACCCATGCCCAAAAATATCACAGCGGCGATCATCACTGGCGTGTGTTTGCCATCCAATCGGGGCCGGATATTGGCGGTTATCATATTACCGAAGGCCCAAAGAGTTGGGAGAGTGAAGATGCAAGAGGCGACATAAGCCCCGAACATCAAAACGACTGGAATAAAAATGTGGCTATCTATTTAACTGACCGGCAAAGCGGCGGCTATTCTGTTTACCAGGAATCGTTAAGCACCATTGCCCTGGGCGATTTTACCGACAAGATCCAGATCACGCATGTTTATCCAAAAATGGGACAGAACGATAACGTTTTAGCCATCATTAAAAAAATTAAAAAAGCTTGGGAAGCTTCAGGTGTAAGTGTTGCTGTGTATGCAAGCAGTTCTTCTGGTCCTTCGCAATACACCTTAACCACAAGGTATAAACAGGGATTGAAAGAACGGGCTGCAGGCTTCCGCAAACCATTTAAAGAGGTATATGAAAGCGTGCATGGCGAAGGTTCGTTTGCACAGTATTTAAAAGATATAGCAGAATATACACAGGAAAGCTGGAGCGAATTATTGTTTATGCGTAAAGACCTGAGTTCGAAATAACCCTTTTTCCATGTTGATTGATAAACAACCTCATCATAATGCAAATGTGGTGGGGTTTGTTTTTATTATTTAATAGGAAATCATGTTCAATTAATATATCCGGAAACAGAATGCGTAAGCTTCAGCGTTTGTGTAAATGAAAAAAATCTTATTCCCACACATCGAAAAATGGTTTCACTTATTCATACCATTAGTAACTATTGGTTTTTATCCCGGCTATTGGAGTAAGTTAACCGTTAACAAAACAACGGTGTTACTCCGGCACGCCCTACTTTGCTTCCATTGCCCGATAGTACTGTGTAAGAGGTTAAAAAAAGAAACCGTGATTTGTTTCTTCACGAAAGACCAGGTTTGATGGTTGTTGCATACATCAATTCTTCTTTCTAATTTCAACAGCCGACCTTACTTGGCCGGTTTTTTATTTTAACCAACTAACTATGCTTCAGCAACCAGTATCACCACCCAAACGCATTGAGTCGATTGATCTGCTTCGTGGACTCGTAATGATCATCATGGCACTCGATCATACAAGAGATTTTTTTCACAAGGAAGCATTCACCAGCGACCCGTTAAACCCAGCCACCACTACAGCCGCTTTATACTTTACAAGATGGATCACCCATTTGTGTGCACCCACTTTTGTTTTTCTTTCAGGTGTTTCTGCCTGGCTGCAAAGCAAAAGAAAAACAACAAAGGAGTTAAGTGGCTTTTTGATTACTCGTGGTCTTTGGCTGGTGCTTATAGAAATAACGGTGATGACATTTGGTGTGCTGGGTGATATTTATTTCAGCACTATCATTCTTGCAACAATATGGTCTATAGGTATCAGCATGGTTCTACTTGGGCTCCTCATCTGGTTACCTTTCCGTTTGATACTCGCTGTTGGACTATTAATTGTATTTGGTCATAACCTTATAGATTTTGCCGAAGCAAACCGCAGTGCTCTTCCTGTTTGGTGGAGCCTATTGCACCGTCCTGCATTTCTTCAACTGAGCAGCAGTTTTACTTTAGGTATCATGTATCCCTTTCTTCCATGGACAGGATTGATGATACTTGGTTATTGTTTCGGAAAACTTTTCAGCAATACAGAAGCAGAACGCAGAAATAAACTGTTGCTATGGATGGGCATTGGCTCATTATTGCTGTTTATTGTACTGCGAACAGCAAATGTTTACGGCGATCCGCTTCGCTGGACCAATCAACAAACAGGACTGCAAACATTTTTCGCTTTTATGAATGTGCAAAAGTACCCGCCATCATTGCTGTTTATGTGTGCCACTATCGGTGTTGCACTTATTTTCTTATCACTCGTTAAAAACACAAACGGACGTTTCGCTAAATTCGCCATTGTATTTGGACGTGTTCCCTTGTTTTATTATATCGTCCATTTTTACCTGCTCCATATAATATCAATCCTGTTTTTCTTTTTAAGAGGACATACACTTGAAGAAGGAATGGAAGGCTCACTTCCTTTTAAATTTATTATACCCGGTGAAGGTTATAGTTTATGGATCGTGTACTTTGTTTGGCTTTCAGTTATCATGGCATTGTATCCTGTTTGCAAATGGTACGACCGTTACAAAACCAATCATAAAGAAAAAAAATGGCTGAGCTATTTATAAATTTGATGCTTCAGCAAATGACTAAACAATATTACATGCGGCATTTATTCCTGTTATTATTTTTGGCAACTCTTCAAAACAGCTTTGCGCAAAAAACAAAAAACAATACAGCCATCAACAATGTCATTGCAAAAATTGAACAGAAGGTTATTGAGTGGCGTCACGACTTTCATCAATATCCAGAGTTAGGTAACAGGGAAACAAGAACAGCAACCATTATTGCCAAACATTTGCAATCATTAGGTATGGAAGTAAAAACCAATATTGCTAAAACAGGTGTGGTTGGAATTTTGAAAGGTGATAAACCGGGACCTGTTATTGCTTTGCGTGCCGATATGGATGGTTTGCCGGTAACAGAGAAAACAAATCTCCCGTTTGCATCAAAAGCAAAAGGTATTTACAATGGACAGGAAGTTGGTGTGATGCATGCTTGCGGTCATGATGCACATGTCGCAATACTAATGGGTGTTGCTGAAATTCTTTCGGGCATGAAGAAAGAGTTGAACGGAACGATAAAATTTATTTTTCAACCCGCAGAAGAAGGTTCACAAAAAGGAGAAGAAGGTGGGGCCGAGTTGATGGTGAAAGAAGGCGTGCTAGAAAACCCGAAAGTGGATGTGATCTTTGGTTTGCATATGAATGCACAGGTGGAAATTGGTAAAATAACCTACCGTCCAGGCAGTACGTTTGCAGGTGTGGCTGATCTGAAAATTACCGTGAAAGGAAAATCGGCACATGGTGCAAAGCCGTGGTTATCGGTTGATCCAATTGTGGTGGCATCGCAGATCGTCAGCAATCTTCAAACAATTGTGAGCCGTAATGTGAACATTGCCGATAATGCTGCCATTGTTACCATCGGCACTATACAGGGCGGTACTCGCTTCAATATTATAGCCGACAAGGTTGAAATGACCGGCACGGTAAGAACATTGAGTGCAGCCGATGAAACACTGGTGTTTAGCCGTATTAAACAGATCGTGGAAAAAACAGCAGAAGCAGCAGGTGCAACAGCTGATGTAGAAATTCCATACTCAGCACATTATCCTGTTACAGTTAACAATGAAGCGTTAACAGCCGCTATGTTACCTTCGTTGCAAAAAGCTGCCGGTAAAGAAAATGTGTTGCTGGTGGCGCCTGAAACAATTTCAGAAGATTTTTCTTTCTTCGCTCAGAAAGTACCCGGCTTATATTTTTATATCGGCGGGTTACCAAAAGGAAAAGATCCTGCAACTTCTGCATCACACCACACAGCCGAATTTTTTATTGATGATGCTGCGTTTAAAACAGGCATCAGTGCTTTTTGCAATCTTGTGTTTGATTATATGGAAATGACTAAAAAATAAAATTTGAAATAAGAGATCATGATTAAAAAACTATTGCTCTTTGTTGTGAGTGCTTATGCATTCAGTGGAGTTGCACAACAAGCTTATTATCCCGATGCTGACTGGCAAACAAAAAAACCTGAAGAGCTAAAAATGAACAAAGCATGGCTCGACAGTGCAGTGAGTTTTGCCCTGAAGAATGAAAACAAAGTGGAACGGGATCTGCGTATTGCCAACATGAAATCGTACTCAAGAGAACCCGGTTATAAAATTGTCGGCCCAATGAAAGAACGTGGTGGACCAGCGGGCCTGGTTATTAAGAACGGATACATTGTTGCACAATGGGGCGATGTGAATCGTGTTGATATGACGTTCAGCGCAACAAAAAGTTATCTTTCTACAGTTGCAGGTTTAGCAGTAGATCAAGGGCTCATTAAAAATGTAAATGACAAAGTGGGTCAATATGTGTGGGATGAAAGTTTTGAAGGTGCACATAATGCAAAAGTTACCTGGCATCATTTACTTAATCAATCAAGCGACTGGAGCGGTACCTTGTTTGGCTTACACGATTGGGCCGATCGTCCGCCAAGAGAAGGAACCATTGATGATTGGAAAAACCGCAAGCTGCTAGAACCGGGAACAAATTATGAATACAATGATGTGCGTGTAAACCTGCTTGCCTACTCCTTGCTGCAGGTTTGGCGAAAACCATTGCCAATTGTGTTAAAAGAAAAGATCATGGATCCTATTGGTGCATCAACTACATGGCGTTGGTTTGGCTATGAAAATTCGTATGTAACTATGGATGGTGTAACAGTACAATCAGTAAGCGGTGGCGGTCATCATGGTGGTGGTATTTTCATCAATACTTACGATCATGCAAGGTTTGGTTTATTGTTTTTACGAAATGGCAAATGGAAAAATCAGCAACTGCTTTCAGAAAAATGGATCAATGCAGCAACACAACCATCACCTGCCAATAAAAATTATGGTTATATGTGGTGGTTGAATACAGATCAAAGCTGGAAGGGCATTTCAAGTAAAGTATATTATGCAGCGGGCTTCGGCGGCAACTACATCATCATTGATAAAGAACACGATCTTGTTGTGGTAGCACGCTGGATGGACGATAGCAAGGTAGCTGATCTGTTACGTTTGATCATACAATCAGCAGAAAACAAATGATCATTTGATAAAATAAACACGATAAGGCCATGAAAAAAATTCTTCTCGTATTATCAACAACATTTATCCTGTTCGCCTGTAAAGAACAACGACCTGCTGAAGAGTTTTATATGCCTGCCGAGTGGGAGCCACATGATGCTGTTTGGCTTGGCTGGGAAAAAGACAGCTCACGTGGCTATTATCCTGTTGTTACAACTATCATTAAAGCACTGGCATCGAATGTAACGGTTAAAATTGCTTTTCATAACGATACCATTCTGCAAAAGGCTAAGCTCTACCTCGCATCAGAAGGCATTGACAGTACCATGTACAAAACGTATATCATGCCCGGCGACCGTTACTGGATAAGAGATCATGGTGCTGCGTTTTTAATAAACGGAAAAGGTGAATTGGGTGTAGCTGATTTTGACTGGAATGCTTATGGCTATCCGGGCTTTCTGTTTGAAAAATATAACGGCAATAAAGACAGTGTAGAACATTATCTCAGCCTGCGCAAAGAAATGCGGATGAAAACAGGAACTGTTGACAGCCAAATGGCCGTTGCAGAAAAAGCGGTGATACTGAAAACGAATGTGATACACGAAGGTGGTGCTATTGAAGTAAATGGTGAAGGCACACTGATCTTATGTGAGGCAACCGTGTTTCAACGAAACCCGGGTATGAAAAAAGAATACATTGAAGCAGAGTTTAAACGTGTGCTGGGGGTAAGTAAGATCATCTGGATGAAAAAAGGTTTGGCTGATGATCCGCAGAATTTTTTCCGTCGCATTACAACCAATTATTACGGTGGTGGCACAGGCGGTCATACCGATGAGTTTGTCCGTTTTTCAGATGCAAATACAATTCTGCTTGCATGGGTTGATGAAAAAGAAAAAGATCTCAACCCTGTTAACAGGATAAATTATGAGCGGATGAATGAAAACTACAACATTCTTAAAAACGCAACCGACGAAGATGGGAATGCATTTACGATTATTAAAGTTCCATTGCCCGATCTCATCACAAAAAAAGTACAGGCACGACAAAAGATCGATTCCGGTGAAGTAACATTTGATGTGGAGTTGAAAAATTTTGTTCCATCAGAAGCACCAAAGGCGGGTGACTCTATTTACCGTGTACCGGCCGGCAGTTACATGAATTATCTTGTAACAAATAAAACAGTGCTGCTGCCCACTTACACAGCTTATGGTTCATCAAAGGAAAAAGAAGAGCAGGTGCGGAAAATATTTGAAGAACAATTTCCCGGCAGAAAAATCGTGTTTATTGATGCATTAATGGTCAACTGGAGCGGAGGTGGCATTCATTGCAGCACACAGCAGCAACCTTCCCGCAAAAAATGATCATGCATAACGAAACAAACACATCAGCAAGCAATCAACAACCAACACTCAGGCGTGTGCTTGGCCTTGGTACCGGTATTCTATTAGTTGCAGGTATGATGATCGGTTCAGGTGTGTTTAAGAAGATCGTTCCCATGGCGCAAACAGGTTTAAGTGAACCCTGGATATTGTTTGCGTGGGCCGGTGCAGGTATCATTACATTGTTTGGTGCATTTACCTTAGCAGGTTTATCATCACTTACCGAAGAATCGGGTGGTGTGTATGAATACCTGCGGCTTTCGTTCGGCAACTTCTTTTCCTTTTTATTCGGCTGGACAGATTTTACCATTATGGGCTGTGCATCAGTAGCAGCTGTTGCGTTCATATTTGCACAAACGGTAAATGTGTTTATTCCATTGGGTAATCCTTTTCATGCATGGGAAACAATTGGCATTGGCGGTTTTATCTATCCGTTTGCTGATGGTGGTATTAAAATACTGGCTATTGCTGCCATTGTATTGCTTACATGGATCAATTATCGTGGTGTGCAGAATGGCGGACTCATCAACAATATTATTTCTTCCGCTAAGATCATCGGCATCCTGCTCCTGATCATTATGGGTTTATCATACGCACCTGTTCATACTGGTGATATGCAGGCAGAAACAACTACTACAGGATTAAAAGGAGTAGCTTTTTTCAGCGCCTTACTTGCAGCCATGCTCAATGCATTCTGGGCTTATGATGGATGGAGCAATATTTCCTTTATTACCGGCGAAATAAAAAATCCGAAACGAAATATTCCCATTGCTATTATCAGTGGTGTGGCAATTGCTATGGCTTTGTACCTGCTTGCAAATGCTGCTTACATGCACGTGCTGCCGCTTGAGCAGTTGAAAGCTGTTGATCAAAGCCGCATTGGTGCAGCTGTTGTTGCTGAAACATTATTAGGTAAAGCCGGGCAATCGCTCATTGTTGTACTCATTATGATCTCGGTGTTTGGAACGTTGAATGGAATTATTCTTGCACATGCCCGCATCTATTACCGCATGGCGCAGGAAGGTTATTTTTTCAGGAAAGCAAAAACGGTGCATCCTGTTTACCGCACACCCTCGGTGGCTTTATTGTACACAATGGTTTGGAGTTGCGTACTGGTTATTTCAGGCACATTTGATATGCTCACCAACATGGTGATCTTTGCAGGATTTCTTTTTTACCTGCTGCTTGCATGGGCATTGTTTAAAATGAAACGCAACGGAAGTATTAAAGAAAAAGTAACAGGCTATCCATTTGTTCCTGCGTTTATCTTTCTGTTCTCCCTGGCGCTAATTGTTAATACTGTTGCCACACAACCGATGCAATCGCTCATCGGGCTTGGGCTGATGCTGAGCGGCGTTTTTTTCTATTTTTACTTCAAATCAAATAAACAGGAAATCTGAATCAGTTTGCTTTGTGACTAAGTTCACGCAGGGTGTATTTTCCGCATCTTAGCTTTGCGCTGTAAAATATTCTTCGTTGAAATATCTTTTATTTACGGGCTTATTTCTTTGCCTATTCAGCAGCAGCATTGCGCAGCAGAAAAAAGAAGTGCAGACACAGCATCATTTCTGGTGGAGCATAAACAGTACCATTAAACTGCACAAACAATGGAGTGCAATTGCAGATCTGCATATACGACGAACAGATTATCTAAAGAACAACAGCTTCTTCTACACAAGAATAGGTGCGGCTTATACTATCAATAAAAATCTGCAGGTGAGTCTTTCGGGCGGACACATGTGGCTGGCCAATAAAACCGCCACTACGGAACTGTTTGTAAATGAAAACAGGTTGGTGGAGCAAGTATTGTTTACACAACCCGTTGGAAAAATACAACTCACACAACGCCTGCGTATTGAACAACGCTGGATACAAAAAGTAGTAAGCAATGAATTAACTGATGACTACAGGTTTTCAACCCGGTACCGTTATCAACTGGCGTTGGGTATTCCTCTCAGTAAAAACAGGTATGTGCCTTCGCTGGCATTATCTGATGAATTGCTGATGCAAAGCGGAAAAGACATCGTGTACAACAGCTTTGATCAAAATCGTCTATTTGCAGGTATCCGCCAGCAGGTTACCACATCGCTTGCATTTGATCTTGGTTACATGCATGTTTGGCAACAACGCCTTAGTGGCTACCAGTACAACAGCAACCATACCATCCGTTTCTTCTTTTACTGGCAACCCGATCTTCGCAAAAAGAATAACACCGCTACTACCACAGCATCGCATCAACTATAATGAAGTTTTAAAAATAATAGCAGGAAAAGCCAAAAAAAAGAATTATTTTCCTGAACCAATTCTCCAATGGAACACCGTTCTATTTTTACAATCCAATTGTGCGCTTTGCAATGGCAGGTTAAGAGCCATTTCGTGTAACTCCGTACACAAACGAATACCAACGTAATCTGTAACACAAAAGCATTTTGTTGACGACGAAAAAGAAATCCCCTGCAAAACCCGGCAGGGAGAAATGTGTTATGCTTTTTCAACCTCAGCTTTTGCTTCCTGCGCCAAACCAAAATCTGCATATACACCATGAGAAAAGCATTGTTGTTGTCTGCACTACTTGCTGTTGCCATTCTTTGCCAATCCCAGTCGTTTGAGATTGAGAGGTTACGGAAACAAATTCAGGAACATCCCCAGCAAGATACGTTCCGGGTAAACCGATTGGTTGAAATATGTAACACCTGGTACCCTATCATTTCTATGGAAGAGATGGAAAAAGCCGCAAGAGAGGCACTTGTACTGGCCCGCAAATTAAATTACACAAAAGGCGAGGGGTATGCTCTTCTTGTTAATGCAAGAGTTGAAAACAGAAAACAAAATAAAGAAGCTGCTGCTAAGTTACTTGAGCAGGCAGATGCTATTGCAAAACAAACAGGAGATCAGATCTTACAGTGGCGTGTAGTTTATAGATATACAGCATTAGCTAACAACAGTAAAGCCCAGCTTCCACTTACTTTAAAGGCAGAAGAGTTTGCTCAACAAATAAAGAACAATGAGTTAATAGCAAGATCGCAAACAGTAGTCTCTTCCATTTATTATGCGCTTGGAGATTATGCCCTTGCTATGGAGTATGGTATTAAAAGTATGAAAACCGCCGAAGGATTGAACGATCCTTTACTATCCTACCAGATTTATGATAACATGGCAACCATCTATTCGTTTATTGGGGAACATGATAAGGCAAGTGAGTATCTACAGAAACTGCCCGCATTGATCAAACAACTAGGGTTTGGCAATGAACAACTCGCAAACTTGTATAATGCGTTGGGAGAAAATGCACGTTTCGCAAAAAAATATAAAGAAGCAATTGATTACTATAATCAATCAATTGCTGCCGCTGACAGTAGCAGTGCTTATCTTATTGCTATTGCCACCAGCAACCTGGGTGATGTATATCTGAACATGGATAGTTTGGCTCTTGCTTTCAAATACGTTAATATGGCCAAGGCCGATTTTAAAAAAGCAGACAGAAGCGATGCCGACTCATGGGTTGAAAGCATTCTTGCACGTGCTTATTTCAAAAAAAATATGCTGGACAGTGCTTTGTATTATGCAAAGTCGGGTTATAGTAAAGCAAGTGAAGGAAGTTATATGGAAGACATGCTAAACACTTCAAAAGTACTGGCTGATGCTTATGCACTTAAGAATGATTATAAGAGTGCATACTCTTATTTTAACCGTTATATCAGCACCCGTGACAGCATAACCGGTGCTGAAGTGAAAAACAAAACCACTGTGCTGGAGCATAATTATGAAATAGAGAAAAAGCAGGATCAGATAGAACTGCTTCGCCAGCAAAAAAAAGGGCAGCGTACATTCCTCATCAGCGTATCAATTATACTTGGGCTGATCGTGCTTTCATCGCTGGGTATGTTGCGCAGCATACAACAAAAACAAAAGGCCAATAAACTGCTGCAAAAACAAAAACAGGAGATCGATGAAAAAGCCAAAGAACTTTCCGTGCAAAAAGATAACCTGCAGCAATCGTACAATAATGTGGAACTGCTTGGTGAAATTGGCCGCAAGATCACTTCTTCGCTTTCTGTTGATAAGATCATCAGTACTGTGTACGACAATGTAAATGCACTCATGGATGCTTCCATTTTTGGTATAGGTATTTATCATGACGATACTAAGTCGATCGACTTCCCGGCCACTTATGAAAATGGTAAAGCTTTACCGGCATACTCCAACTCCATTTATGATCAAAACAGGTTTGCCGGTTTGTGTTTCATCAGCGGAAAAGAAATTGTGATCAACGATCTTGGTGCCGAGTACAGCAATTACCTGCAACACATGCCTACACCTATTGAGGGTCAGCAGCCGGTATCACTGATCTATCTTCCGTTAAAGGCAAAAGAAAAAATGTTTGGTGTTATTACTGTGCAAAGTTTTACGAAGAATGCATTTTCTGATTATCATCTTTACATGCTGCGTACCATTGGCATTTATACCGCTATTGCCCTGGAAAATGCTGAGTCGTATAAAAAATTAACAACCACTGTTAACAGCCTCCAGGAAACACAGAAACAATTGATCCAGTCAGAAAAAATGGCATCGTTGGGTGAGTTAACCGCAGGTATTGCACATGAAATTCAAAACCCGTTAAACTTCGTTAATAATTTTTCTGAAGTAAGTGCAGAGCTTATTCATGAAATGAATACAGCTATTGAAAAAGGCGATCTGGCTGAAGCCAAAGAGCTGGCACATGATATAAAACGAAACCTGGAAAAAATAAGTCATCATGGTAAACGTGCAGATGGTATTGTAAAAGGGATGCTGCAACACAGCCGTAACAGCAGCGGCATTAAAGAAGCTGCCGACATCAATGCATTGGCCGATGAATATTTACGATTGGCCTATCATGGCTTGCGGGCAAAGGATAAAACATTTAACGCAACAATGAAGACCGACTTTGATGAAAACATCGGAACAGTTCACATTTTTCCGCAGGATATGGGAAGGGTGATCTTAAACTTAATTACTAATGCATTTTATGTGGTAAATGAAAAGAAAAAATCCGGAGTGGATAATTATGAACCGACTGTTACCGTCACCACAAAAAAACTGGGCGATAAAGTAGAAGTAAGTGTAAAAGACAATGGTAACGGTATTCCTGAAAAAGTATTTGACAAAATCTTTCAGCCTTTCTTCACCACAAAACCCACAGGACAGGGAACAGGGCTAGGATTAAGTTTGAGTTACGATATTGTAAAAGCACATGGCGGCGAGTTAAAAGTGGAAACAAAAGAAAATGAAGGAACCATTTTCAGAATTATTTTACCCGTATAAACACTACATGTATCATGAAAATTTTAGTTGTTGATGATGAACAGGATGTTCAGGCACTTTTTGAACAACGTTTCAGACGAGAGATCAAAAACGGTGAGTTCAATTTTGTATTTGCATTCAGCGGAGAAGAAGCGCTTCTCTATTTAAACAGTCACCAGCACGAAGCAGTACTCATCCTCAGCGACATTAATATGCCGGGTATGAGTGGTTTGCAGCTGCTTGAAGAAATAAAACATAAACATTACAAGCCACCTCCGGTTGTAATGATCATTACAGCCTATGGTGATGCAGAAAATTTCAATACTGCCAAAAAATTAGGAGCTGATGATTTTCTAACCAAGCCGGTTGATTTTATTGTATTGAAAGAAAAACTTAAAACCATCAATTGATGATAAAAATATTGGTAGCCGATGATGAAGCCGATCTGGAATCGCTTATCAGGCAAAAGTTCAGGCAAAAGATACGGGAACAGCAATATGAATTTGTATTTGCTGCCAATGGGAATGATGCATTGGAAAAAATTCAACAGCAGCCCGATATTGCCATTGTTCTCAGTGACATCAATATGCCGGAAATGGATGGGCTTACACTGCTCACCAAGCTTACCGAAGCTGCACCGCTTACCAAAACGGTGATGGTTTCTGCCTATGGCGATATGGAAAACATTCGTGTAGCCATGAACCGTGGTGCGTTTGATTTTATTACCAAGCCGGTAAACTTCGAAGATCTTGAAATCACCATGGAAAAAACCATCCGCTATGTAAACCAGGTAAAAGAAACATTGCAGGCCATTAAGGAAAACAACATCTTAAAAATGTATGTGGATGCTACTGTGCTGAATTTTATGGGCACACGTGAATATGAGCAATCGCTCACAGATAACGAAACCGTTGAGGCATCAGTAGCCTTTATTGATATTTGCGATTTTACTGCCATCAGCGAAAAAGAAAACCCTGATACGGTAGTACACATGCTCAACCGTTATTTTGATCTGATGGTGAAAGAAATTATTGCACAAAATGGTATTGTAGATAAGTTCATGGGCGATTGTGTGATGGCATTATTCAAAGGCGATTATCATTTAGACAGGGCAATTGACGCATGCCTTGCCATTAAAGGAGAAATTGAAGCATTACCAAGTGAACATAGTTTTTCTCCCAAAGTAGCCATTGGTGTTCACAGCGGAGAAATGATCTCAGGAAATATTGGTTCAGCTGCTCTTCGTCGTTTGGATTATACCGTTATTGGCGATGTGGTAAACACAGCACAACGCCTGCAGGGCAAAGCAGAAAACAATCAAATTCTCATAACAGAAGAAAGCTATGTGAAAGTGAAGCAATCTTTCCAATGTAATAAAATCGGCAGTGCTGTTTTAAAAAATAAAGAAGCTGAAATAGTGTTGTATGAAGTTGTTAATTAACCAGCATGCAAACGCACAGGCATCATACAACACTACTTCTGTCTTACAGAATTATTCTTTCGGCACATCATCTTCCATCAGCAAATTTTCTTTTACCTGCTTTTTAATGGGCTGCGTTTTCCAATAGGTTAAACTGCGCCAGCACCATTCCAGTGGACCAAAACGGAATTTCTTTAACCATAAATGGCTCCAGATGATCTGAATAATCCACACAGCACCCACTACATAATAAATTTCGTAGCGCTGCAGTTTGCCCATCATACCAAAACCAATACCAAGGAAAAACAGGTTACATATAAACGATTGCGTAAGGTAATTGGTAAATGCCATTTGCCCCACAGGTTGCATGAGTTTAAATAACCAGTTAAACCACCCCGATTTATACAACAACATAATAAGACCAAACAAACCCAGTGAACGGAAGGTGCGTGCCACTTCGTAATATTCTACTACCTGTTTCTTCGTTTGTTCAAACTCACTAAACTTTACATCAAGCATGAATTGAAGCCGGAAATAAGTCAGCAAAAAGCCAATGCCTAAGCCAACAACTGTTAACAACAGATACGTTCGTGTTGGTGCATTACCTGTTAGTATACCGGTTTTAAAAAAAGCCATGCCAATAAACATGAACAGCAGAATATCCCACAATCCGTAATACGTGTAGTTCTGTTCTATCATGGCGCTTACATTACTCAAATACTCATACACTTTTTTGTAAGATCCCAGCGACTTTTTCAGGTTCTTCTTCATATCCTTTCGCAGTGCAGCAGTATCCGATTTTTCTTTTAAACCTGTGTATGCCCCTAATTTTTCTTTTTGCTCATCGGTCAGTTTTGTTTTGGCCGTATCGATTTTTGAAATCACCTCGCCTTCACGAAACTTCACCTGTTTACGATACAGCCCAATGTTTTCACGTGCAGTCATTAACAGCAGCGATACAAAAGCAGCAATGAGCAAGCCTTTTACCGGCACACGACGAAATACAAAAGCTACAATACCCAATATGCCATACTGAAACAGAATATCGCCGGGCCATAATAAAATAAATGCGTTGAACAATCCAAAAACAACCAGCCACAACTGGCGACGTATAAAATATTCAGCCGTTAGTAAACCATCAACACGTTTTTCAAGACGGCTAACAAACAAAAGAATACCTGCGCCAAACAACATGGAAAACAAAGCCCGTTGTGTTCCTTCAGGAACCATATTAATGAAATACCATACTTTTTGGTTGATGGTTCCCAGCTCATTCATCACAACAAGATTTTCAAATGCGGGTTCCGGCAGCCCAAAGAAGGGAATATTCATGAGCAGGATACCAAGTAAAGCCATACCACGAAGACTATCGAGGAGTACAATGCGTTCGCCCTGGCTTACCGGCGCAGCAGTAGTTGCATTTTGGGACATAAAGTTGGTTTTGGTGGTGAAAGAAAACTACATGAGTGGAGTGTCGAAGGATCGATGGATTTAGAAATATACTCTATTTTTAGTTTTTTTAAAATCGTTCGGGTTCTATTTTTTATTTCTGAACCGTTACTACACATGAGAAAAATCATTTTCCTTTTGCTCTTTCCCCTGCAGCTTATTGCACAACCGTTCAGTAAAACGGAGATCAACAAGTGGAAACAACAGGCACAACGTGTTACCATCATCAGAGACAATTGGGGTATTCCGCATGTATATGGCAAAACAGATGCTGATGCGGTATTTGGTTTGTTGTATGCACAATGCGAAGATGATTTTAAAAGGGTGGAAGCAAACTATATTGAAAAGCTTGGCCGAAGGGCTGAGGTATCGGGTGAAGCTGATCTGTATAATGACCTTTACCTGCGTTTAGTGATCGACAGTGCCGAAGCGGTTGCTGATTACAACAAAGCGCCTGCATGGTTAAAAGAATTATTGAATGCTTATGCCGATGGTATCAACTATTATCTGTACACACATCCCGATGTAAAACCTGCATTGCTTACACGTTTTAAACCCTGGTATCAGTTATTATGGACGGATGGAAGCATTGGCGCTATCAGCACCGGCGATGTAACAGCTGAAGATGTAAAGAATTTATATGGCAATACAACTAGTGCTATTGCCCATCATCCAAAAGAGTTTGTGGATAACAGCAGCGGTTCAAATGGCTTTGCCATTGCGCCATCAAAAACAGAAAGTGGAAAAGCTATTTTGTATATCAATCCGCATGTAACATTTTATTTCCGACCCGAAGTACATGTGGTGAGCGAACAGGGATTGAATGCATACGGTGCTGTTACATGGGGACAATTTTTCGTGTACCAGGGCTTTAATGAATATTGCGGCTGGATGCATACCAGTGCCAATGTGGATGTTAGTGATATGTACACCGAACAGATAACAGGCAGCGGCAATAACATGAGCTATCGTTACGAAAACACGCAACGGCCCGTAAAGCAAAAACAGATCACCATAAAATACAAGAAGGGTAACCAGTTGTTGTCGAAAACATTTACCACTTATGCTACACATCATGGCCCTGTTATGGCAAAACGTAATGGTGAGTACATAAGTGTTCGCTCAAGCAACCGCATGATGAATGGATTAATTCAAAGCTGGCAACGCACCAAAGCAAAAGGGTTGGAAGATTATAAAAAAGTAATGGCGCTGCGTGGTAACACCAGCAACAGTACTGTGTTTGCAGATAACAAAGGAAACATTGCTTACTGGCATGGCAACTATGTGCCAAAGAGAGATACAAAATTCAATTGGGGAAAAGCAGTTGATGGTTCAATTGCTGCTACTGAATGGAATGGTTTGCACAACGCAAATGAAACGGTACAGGTCATCAATCCATCAACCGGTTGGATACAAAACTGCAACTCCACACCATATACCGTAAGTAGTGAAGCAAGTCCAAAGAAAAAAGATTATCCTGCGTACATGGCGCCCGATGGAGAAAACTTTCGTGGCATTAATGCAGTAAGAGTATTAAGCAAGGAAAATAAATTCACCATTGACAAAACAATTGCTGCCGGGTACGATACTTATTTATCTGCGTTTGAAGTATTGATCCCGGCTTTAGTAAAAGCATTTGAAACAAGTGTAAATCCCGGCGACAGCCTGCACCGTTCACTGGCTGCGCCCATGGCTGTTCTTAAAAACTGGGATTATCATTCTTCCAACCATTCCATTGCTACTACGTTGGCTGTAGAATGGGCGCAACGTTTAAATGCATCCATCAGGAAAATATATATTGAAGATGGCGAAGACGACCAGGTTACTGCAACGAAACGTTTTGCTGCAACAGCCATACCCTTACAATTATTGGCACCATTCAATGAAACAGTAAAACAATTGAAACAGCAGTTTGGCACATGGGAAATAATGTGGGGCGACATCAACCGTTACCAACGCATCAGTAATGAACTGAACCAGCAGTTTGATGATAAAGAGCTGAGTTATCCTGTTCCCTTTGCATCGGCACTGTGGGGCATGTTGCCATCATACAACAGCCGCACATTTCCCGGTACAAAAAAACGTTACGGCTTTCATGGCAATAGTTTTATTTGTGCAGTTGAGTTTGGAGAAAAAATAAAAGCAAAATCTTTGCTTGCCGGTGGCAACAGTGGCGATGTAAACAGCAAACACTTTACTGATCAGCTGGAGATGTACAGCAAAGGACAGTTTAAAGATGTATTGTTTTATAAAGAAGATGTGCTGAAGCATGCCGAACGCAGTTATCATCCGGGAGAATAAAAATTAAAACCATGTGGACCTTCATTAATGGAGATTGGGTTGAAGCTGAAAAAGCAAGCTTACATGTAAGCGATCTTTCGGTACAGCGTGGCTATGCTGTGTTCGATTTTTTCCGTACAGTTAACGGCCAACCCTTGTTTCTTGACGATCATCTTGCTCGGCTGCAACACTCTTCCTCCACGCTTCGGTTAGCGATTCCTTACAGCACAGAGCAATTGAAAAATATTGTTGCCGAATTGCTACAACGTAACCAACTGCAAACATCAGGCATACGCATCACCGTAACGGGTGGCTATGCAGCTGATACTTATTCTATCAGCACACCCAATGTCATCATCACACAATCAGCTTTAACAATGGATGAATCGCTTGATGAGAACAAAGGCATCCACCTTATTACAGAAGAATATGTAAGGGAATTACCAACAGTAAAATCCATCAACTACCTTATGGGTGTTTATCTGCAACAAAAAGTAAAAGATGCAGGCGCCGGTGATGTGTTGTATGTAAAGGATGGTTTCATCAGTGAACTGCCACGCTCCAATGTGTTTATCGTTTCGCAAAACAATAAGCTGCTTACTCCAGACCACAACGTGTTGTTTGGCATTACACGCAAACACATTTTAGAACTTGCAAAAACATTTCTTACTGTTAACGAACAACCGGTTTCCCTGCAGGATGTACTTTTGGCCAAAGAAGTATTTGTAAGCAGCACCACAAAACGACTGCTGCCGGTGTTCTCCGTTGATGGAAAAACAATCGGCAACGGAAAACCTGGCACTGTTACAAAACAATTGTCCGGACTGTTTCTTTCATTGGAAAAAGCAACAACGAACAAATAAATCAACTGGCTGTTGTAATGCTTTCTCTATGCTTACGGGTATGCAGGAGTGATACACCGTGCACAGATCCTTTATAACTTACTGTATTATGAAAATACTCTGGAAATATCTGCAACCTTACCGCCTGCCTGTGTTTGGTGCTTTACTGCTGGCGGGTCTTGCGCAGATCCTTTCTTTATACGATCCCATTATTCTTGGCCGCATCATTGATGAATATACACTTAATCCCGGCAACCGCACAGAAGATGAACTGGTAAATGCAGTTTTGATCCTGCTTGGTATTGCACTGGCAATAGCATTGGCTGCAAGGCTGTTCCTTTCGTTGAAAGATTACCTTATTCGCTTAGTAGTACAGAAATTTGGCATGCAGATCTTTAATGACGGGTTAAAACAAATGCTCCGGCTGCCTTACCAGGATTTTGAAGACCAGAGCAGCGGCGAAATTTTATCGATCCTGCAAAAAGTACGGAACGATACCGAGCGGTTTATTACTTCGTTTATCAATATCCTGTTTTCATCTGTTGTGGGTGTGGGCTTTTTGATTTGGTATGCATTTACCAAACACTGGGCACTGATCCCTGTTTTTTTAATTGGTGTAGTGTTGCTTGGCGGGTTAACAAGTATTCTCAGCCGTTCAATAAAAATATTACAACGCTCACTCATCCGGCAAAACCGGCAAATGAGCGGCACCATTACAGAAAGCCTGCGCAATATTG
This sequence comes from uncultured Lacibacter sp., assembly GCF_946479605.1. Next base: position 12,258 of record NZ_CAMLGT010000006.1, on the reverse strand, counting down.
AGCTGGTAAAAAGTCTTGGTCTCACTTATCCTGAGATAAAACGGCTGCGGGCACACACAAAAGAAATTTATGATCTTGAAATGCAGAAGGTGAAAAAGATCCGCTCACTTTCTTTTTTCCAGGGAGGTATTCTTATTATTCTCAAGCAATCGATCCTCTTCATTTTATTATGGCTCATCTTTCGTAAAGTATTATCGCCCGGCGAACTTATCTCCATGCAGTTTATTTCAACCGGCATCATTGGTCCGTTACAGGATCTTGGCAGTATCATTCTGTCATACCGTGAAGCAGAATCATCGCTCCAGATATTTAATGAACTGATGCTGAAAGAAACCGAATACCGGCCGGAAGAACCGGTTGATGTTGGCGATATTGAGCATCTGCGTTTTCATAATGTAAGTTTCCGGCATCGTAACGCAAGCATCAATGCATTGGAGAATATTTCCTTTGAAGCATCGCTTGGTGATACCATTGCTTTTGTTGGTCCTTCCGGTTCAGGTAAATCAACACTGGTAAAGCTACTGGTAGGCTTGTACACACCTGTAGAAGGCGATATTTTGTATGATGATGTTTCAGCAAAAGAGATCCGTTACAACCGCATGCGTAAGCAACTTGGTTTTGTAACACAAGAAACACAACTGTTTTCCGGCAGCATACGTGATAATATGCGGTTTGTAAAACCGGAGGCAAGTGATGAAGAAATATACAGTGCCCTGCAAAATGCCGCAGCCATGAATATTATTAACAACAAAGACCAGGGGCTTGATACACTGCTGGGCGAAGGAGGTAAAAAATTATCGGGTGGTGAAAAGCAACGCCTATCTATTGCCCGTGCTTTACTGCGTAAACCACGGCTGCTTATTTTTGATGAAGCCACATCGGCACTTGATTCATTAACGGAAGAACAGATCACACAAACCGTTCGTGAAATTTCCAGCTTAAAGCAGCAAATCACTATTCTTATTGCTCACCGGCTTTCAACCATTATGCATGCAGATACAATTTATGTGCTGGAGAAAGGACAAATAGTTGAGCAGGGCAGCCACGAAGAACTGGTGAACAGGAAGGGCCTGTACTATGCAATGTGGCGCCAGCAAATTGGCGAACGCAAAACAATGGCAGCTGTCATTAATGAAGAGGAGGAAACAGACGAAGCTGAATAATGCGGTTTTTGTTTGTTCTTTCTTTACTATACCAACTATGGGGTATTTAAATTCTATAAATATCCGTTTATTTTGTAGCAATTCAATTTAAAGGCTCTTATCCACTAACTATTTTTAAACGCTTACCATACCTGGCCCTTTGTTTACTGCTTTGCTGTAATGCAACAGCACAGGTACAGTTTTTTTTCAACGAGTCAAATGCAGTAGTTAACAAAGCACGTGTGCTTGCTTTTGCAGATACATCAGCAAACATGAGCATTGAGCGCTATGCTGCCATAAAAGCACAAATGCAGCCACTCACCTCTAAAAGTTTTAATCTTAGTTATAAGAATGAGATGCTGTGGCTGTACATTCCCATGAATGCTGTGCAGGACCATGCTTCATTTACGAATATCATGTTGCGTAATCCGCACCTGAACAACCTGCATGTGTGGATCTTTAAAGAAGACAGCTTACTAAAAGCTTTTGAACCAACCGGCGATCATTTGCTGTTTTCTACCCGCACACTCCGTTATGCAGATTTTGTTTTTCCCATTCCTGCAGAAGACCGGAGCAAACTATCATTTCTTGTATTGCTTGATAAACGGAATGAGCAATTGAATGTTCCTGTTCATTTTGTTACAGAAGAAGGTCTTTCATCATACAACCGCAGGAAAAACTTACTGTCGGGTTTAATGTCCGGTATTGGTTTGTTTCTTTTTCTTTTCAGCTTCTTCCTGTTTTATGCCATGCGGGAAAAACTGTATGTGTACTACAGCCTGTATGTTTTTATGGTGTTCTTTTACATTTTCAGTGATTACGGGTATTCCTTCATGTACCTGTTTCCCAACCATCCATCACCTGCTGATTTTACAAGGCCATTATCCATTTCACTTGCCTCACCTTTATACATACTCTTTGCTGTAACACTGCTTGATATTAAAAAGAACTTACCCGTTCATTACAAATGGGCGATCGGTTTTGTTATTCTCTACCTCAGCAGTCTGGTGATCAGTGTAGCAATAATACCCAACACCGGAAGCATCCGCATTATTCTTGTATGGCTCATGCAGATCTTTCAGAACGCTGGTGCCATCATTATCCTTGTTACTGCCATTGCTGCATTTCGTAAAAAAATTCCCTACGCCGTTTATATCATCATTACCAGCCTGGTATTGCTGTTTACCTTTTTTGTATTCATGCAATATGTTTCGGGTTTTATTGCCGATACATTTCTTACCCGTAATATGATGAGCATTGGCTTTGTTACGGAGGTAAGTATTCTTGCATTTGTTCTTACACTTCGTTTTAAAAAATACAAAGAACAAAGTGAACAACTGCTGCGTACAACTAACCTGCAGCAGGAGCTGATCTTTAAAAGCATCAGCGATTACCAGGAAAAAGAAATGCAGCGCTACAGCAGTTTGCTGCATGATTCTGTTGGTGCCCAGCTATCGGCTATCAGGCTTAATCTTGAATCACTTCAACGCAAGCAACCATCTGTTCCCGAAATTGACAAAACAATTGCCGAAATAGGATCACTGGCCGATGATGTGCGGCAGTTTTCACACACGCTTTCGCCGGTGCTGTTGCAAAAGAAAGGGCTGGTGGCGGCTGTGAAAGAAATTACAGATACGGTCAACAACAGTGAACAGTTATATATCCAGTTCGAATCGATCGGTACGCTGCAGAATGTAAATTTCCGTTACGAGTTACTGCTGTATAATATTCTGCAGGAGCTCATTCAGAATATTATTAAACATTCCCGTGCATCGGAAGCAATTGTGCAGTTGATACTGGAAAAAGAACTGATCTATCTTTTTGTAGAAGATAACGGAAAAGGGTTTGATCCCATTCATGTAAAACATGGACTTGGTTTTTCTCAAATCCAACAATTGGTTACTTTCGTAAAAGGAAGTCTTATCGTTGATGCTGCTGAAGGCAAAGGCTGTAAGATCACAATTGAATTTCCTGTACTGCCAGATGAAACCAACCATCCGACTACTCATCGTTGACGATCATCCTTTTTTTTCAGAAGGGCTGATCAATGCCCTTCGTCCTTACCCCGAATACGAAGCCGTTGCTGCTGTGCAATCGGGAAATGATGTATTGGCGGCAGTGCGTACACATGAGCCGGATGTATTGATCCTGGATATTAACCTTCCCGGCATTACCGGTTTGCAACTGTTACCGGAGTTGAAACAGAAATATGCTTCCTTAAAAATAATGTTGCTGAGTATGTATATGCCTGCCGATATACGTTTACAACCGGAGAAGCAACCAATAGATGCCTATGTGCTGAAAAACTCAGGTACCGATATTTTGCTGGCAGCATTGGAAACCATCAACAATGGTGGACGATATTTCGACCCAAACATACAGGCCACCAATCACCATGCAAATGATGATTTCAGCCGTAAGCTGAAATTAAGTTCACGTGAAATTGAAATTCTACAGCTGCTGAAAGAAGGTTATTCCAATAAAGAAATTTCGCAGCACCTGTTCCTGAGCGAGCTAACGGTAAAAACCCACCGCAAAAATATTATGACAAAAATGGGAGCGAAGAATATTGCCGATCTGCTGCGGAAGTAAATCAGAAAGGAAGTTTGTGTTTACAATTACTGCACAATCCTGTTTGTGCATCCAGTTTCATTTTCTCCTCCGCATCCACCATAATACAGGTTTGATCAGGGCAATGACCTAAGCCAAAGTTATGCCCCATTTCATGCACCACTACTTTAAACAACCGTTGATGCATGTGTTGTGTGGATGTGGCCGTTTTTTTTAAACGCCAGGTGGAAATTACACATGCATCACCGGGCATATAACCAAGCCCCATTACACCAAAATCCTGCTGTGTACTTTTTGTGGCGGAAATATCATGCGCTGTTATTCCAACTATTGTAAAGGTGCCGGATGATTTTATTCTACGCAACCAGGCAATGGTTGAATCTGCACGGTAACGTTTACGTGGTGCGTAATAACTATGTTCAGGAAAGTTTTTTACTCCTGCAATTTCAACAGTAACAGGGTAAAACTTTTCAATGGAATCCTTCAGGTAACGAAGCACTGCAGTATCAGTATACTGCAGTGGTTGCAGGCAAACCTTTTGTTTTCCATTTAACTCTGTGTTGCTTTGCAATGGATTGTTACATGCAAGCGTTACAAACACACAAGTTGTCGCAAAATATTGTTTCACTTTTAATTCTATCGTTTAAAGTAAGGTGTATGCCTGTCTGCATAATCTTTATCGGCCTTATTGAAATTGTTGATAATACCCGTTTGTGTTTCGTTCATGTATTTACCTGTGCTGTTAAATGCATTTACTCCGGCATTCAGTTCATTCACGGCTTTGTTATATTGATTAATATCCTGTTCAGTGCGGTCTCTTGGTGCTTTTGCATCAAAGGAGCGTTTCATTTTTTCAAAGTTTTCTGTTTTCAAGAAAAAGTCTGTCACTTTAGGAACTTCTTTTTCCGATAACCGCTTATACTGGAGCAGCGCTGTTTTACAACTGTTTGCCAAAGAAGGATCGCCTGCAAAATGCTTGATGGTATCTAATGTGGCAAGACCTTCATCCGCATACGTAATAACAGCATTTCTTGCCTGCTCAATATCATTTATTTTGTTTGACTTGATGGCTTTGTTCAACTCATTCCACTGCCAGTTGCATTTAAAGAACAGTAGAAAAATCTTATTACGGTATTCAATTACCTGCGAAGCTTTCTTCATTTTTTCTGAAAGCTCTGTACTTCCTTCAGTGAGTTTAATATTGTTTCTTGCTGCAAAATCTTTTGTTGCCTGCGAGCGCTTCATGCTGGCATCGTTTAACTTTTCCGATGTTTTTTCCTGCAATAACAGGTAAGCCTGCATTTCGTTGAACGACTGCTCGGCAATATCTTCCATGTTCACAATTTTTGCATAATCCTCACTAAAAACGAGGTAAAGCAATTTCAGATAATCAATACTGCTTTGCCATAAAGCTTTATCGCCTTTGTATAATGGTAAAGCAATTACTTTATTACGGCTGTTTTCAATACCCTCAAGTACCTGCTGGCGCATGCGTTCAATTTTTTTCACACGGCCGCTGTGTGCTGCAGTGCTCACATAAGCAAGATATTTCTGATTGGCTTCGTCTTCGGCTTTTTCAATCATATTCATATATGCCACGGGATCGTCCTGTGCATTTACACAAATTGCTGAAACAAGGAAGAAAAAAAGAAGGCAGATGTTTTTTTGCATATTATTCGTTTGAAAAGTTGATGTTGATGTGTTATGGCTTAATCATTTGTTGCAGCAGGCGGTAACAGATCTGTATATAAGGATCGGATGAAATATAATTTTTTGCTTCGTTATCCGATTCTGTCAGCACAGCACTTGTGGTCAAGCGTTGTTTACGCATCTGGTGATTTTCTACTGAAAACAAATGAGCGGGTTTATACTCTTCAAAAAACTGCATGTAGGCCTGCAGTTTTTGCTTGTAAGTAAAAACAGTTTCAAGATTCATGGCGAAGGATGGCGATTGATCAATTGACTTATACCATTGCTCATACTCCGTTAACTTTTTAAAATAAGAAGACGTATCAATTGCATTGCGTGATGTTGTTTGCAATGCAGTTTTTGAAATAACAGGATATGCTTTGTAATATTTATTGGCTTCAATAGCCGTAAGGCGAAAAGAATTTGTTTGATCTTTTTCTTTTTCACCAATTGCCTGCAGCAGATCGGGCAACAGTATATCCGGTTCCACACCCTGCTGTTGAGCCGATTTTCCTGTAATGCGGTAAAGTGCAAAAGTGGTGAGTTTCAGATAGGATTCGGTTTGCTTTGACGCAGCCGTTTCAAATGTAATGGTTGTGTCGAGCGGTAATACTACCTGTCCTGTTGATTTACCGTAGGTAGGTGAGCCAACAATTAAGGCTCTGTTATAATCCTGCAAAGCAGCAGAAAAAGCTTCGGAGGCCGAAGCACTGTAGCCATTCACCATTACCAGCAAAGGCCCGTTGAAAATACTTCCGCTGTTTATATCTTTCAGCGTAGCAACTTTTTCTTCTCTTCGTTTATACTGACCAACAGGGCCGCCGTCAATAAAAATTCCGGTGAGGTCAATTGCTTCCTGCAATGAACCTCCGCCGTTGTAACGAATATCAATGATCAGTCCCTGTATATTCTCTTTTCGCAACTTCACAATTTCCTTAGCCACATCATTTGCACATCCGTTTATTCCGCTTTGTGTATTCTCCCAGTCAAAATAAAAATCAGGAATGGAAATGTAACCGATCTTATTAGGCCCTTGCAAAACATAACCCTGCACAAGATCTTCTTCATCTTCTTCAGTAACAAAACGTTCTTTTAACAACGTCACCTGTCGTGTGGTACCATCGGGCTTTTTTACAGTTACAAGCAGCTTTTCCGATTTTATTTCCTGCATCACGCTGTCAACTGCTTCAAGAGAAAGTGCAGCAGTGGAAATGCTGTTTTTACCCGGCTCCTGTATGGCAATAACTTTATCGCCTGCATTAATAACTCCACTCTTGTAAGCAGTACTGCCTGGTTGCACTTGGTCAATAAAAACATTTCCGTTTTCATCTTCATTCACCTGTAATCCAAAACGCAATGGCGTTTGTCCAACACCTTCATCAAATTCTTCCTTATCATCTTTTGGTAAATAAAGCGTGTGCGGATCATAACATTTGGCAACAGATACACAAAAATTTTTTGTGAGCAGTTCATCTGCTTTAACCAGGTAACGGGCATATTGCTTTTGTGCAGACAGTAATAAACGTTTACGGAAAACAACTTCAGCACTATCTAAAAACTTCTTTTGCCTGATGATCTCCGGTTTATCAACAGCAATGTCTGTAATAAAATCAAGCACTTCCCATTTCAGCTGTTTGTATATTTCTTGCTGGCGTGCAGTAAGGGATGCATCATAAACCGGTTGCTTTGAGCGGTTGAGCACATCTGTTTGCTGAAGTACAAAAGCTGATTTACAAACAATTTTAGTAAGCGAATCGTTTTGCTGAACACGCTTTTTCCATACATCCATAAAAAGATTCAGGAACGTTGTTTTACGTTGGTTGATCTCTTCATCAAGCTTTGTTTCATATTGCATGAATTGTTTGATGTCATCTGCCAGGAAAATATCAGCATCAGGATCGCAGGCGGTAATAAACGATTTGAGCAGCTGCGCACTAAACTCATCATTCAGTGGTTTTGGCTGTAAATGAAATTTTTCTGCCATGCGTGTGATCATATACGCATCGTGCATGGCAGATCTTACATCTTGTGCGGTTAGTTGCAGGCTGCCAAACATCATTCCTGCAAACATAAAAAGCCACCTCATGAGGGTAATAGGTTTGCAATGAAAATACTTGAAATAACGCTAACTCTTTCTGCTGGTAAACAAAATTTCATGACTGCTCACTTTTCGATCACAAGTGTGTAAATAATGCAGTTGTTTGCTTTACATCATCAGTACTTCAGCAATTTATCAATCGTTTCTCCCAACCTTGCTTTTGCCAGAAAGTTTTGCTCCAGCTCAATATTAAACGGAATCGGCGTATCCAGCGAAGCACAACGCATGACCGGCGCATCCAGTAATTCAAAACAATGCTCAGCGATCCATGCTGCAATTTCGCCACCAATGCCGCCGGTCAACGTGTCTTCATGTAACAATAACACACGACCGGTACGTTGCACCGCTGCCCGAATAGCTGCATAATCTAACGGTGCAAGTGAACGCAAGTCAAGAATATCAATGGAAATTTCAGGATGTTCTGCTGCATAATCTTCGGCCCAATGTACCGCCGCTCCATAAGTAATGATTGCAACTTCTTCGCCGCTGCGTACATGCCTTGCTTTACCAATTTCTACTTCATAATATTCTTCCGGTACAGAACCACTAATGGCACGGTACAATGCTTTGTGTTCAAAGAACATAACAGGATTCGGATCATTGATGGCAGCAATCAACAAACCTTTTGCATCCATTGGTGTTGATGGGTACACAATTTTTAAACCCGGCACTTTTGTAAACCATGCTTCATTACTCTGGCTGTGAAACGGACCGGCACCAACACCAGCACCTGTGGGCATTCGTATCACAACATCAGCATTCTGTCCCCAGCGGTAATAGATCTTTGCAAGATTATTGACGATCTGGTTAAAACCTACGCTCACAAAATCAGCAAACTGCATTTCCATCATGCCTTTGTAACCTTCCAGGCTTAATCCTAATGCAGCTCCCACAATTGCACTTTCACAAATAGGTGTATTGCGTACCCGTTCTTTACCAAACTGCTCAACAAACCCTTCTGTTATTTTAAATGCACCACCATATTCAGCAATATCCTGTCCCATTAATACAAGATTGGGGTGGGTTGTCATGCTTTGATGAAGAGCTTCTTTGATGGCGTCGATAAAACGCTTGTCGTGAGTGGTAAGTGGTGAGTGGTGAGTAATGTCTGAATGATCAATCTTTACTATCGACTTACTACTATCGGCTATCGGCTGAAATAAATCTTCCAGCTCTTCTTCCGTATCAATCTCCATCGGCTTTGCCTGGTAAGCAAGCTGCAATTCGTGTTCAATTTGCTGTTTCAGTTCTGCACGAATAGATTGAACATCTGCTTCTGTCAATACCGCTTCATTCAACAAATAGTTTTCAAAATTTTTGATGGGGTCTTTTTCCTCCCATATTTCAAATAAATGCTTTGGAACATATTTGGTGCCGCTGGCTTCTTCATGTCCACGCATACGAAAGGTCATGCATTCGATCAAATACGGTTTCTGGTGTTCAATACAATATTGCCGCACACCTTTAATGGTATCCATTACGGTAAGTATGTTATTACCATCGATCTTCACTCCTTCCATTCCATATCCTCTTGCCCGCTCCACCAAACTTTCGCAACGGTATTGCTCATTGGTGGGGGTGCTTAAACCATACCCGTTATTTTCTATAATGAATATGACGGGCAGATCCCACACTGCTGCCACATTCAATGCTTCATGAAAATCACCTTCACTTGTACCCCCTTCGCCGGTAAATGCTAAAGACACTTTATCGGCTTTCCGAAGTTTGTTCGCCAAAGCCACACCATCAGCAATGGCCAGTTGCGGACCAAGGTGTGATATCATACCACACACATGATGTTCTTTACTGCCAAAATGAAAACTACGTTCTCTTCCCTTGCTGTAGCCTTCTTTATTACCCTGCCACTGCATAAAGAGTTTGTTCAATGGCATATTGCGAGTGGTAAACACACCCAGGTTACGATGCAAGGGCATGATCCATTCATCTGAATCAAGTGCTAAGGTTGCACCAACAGCAATGGCTTCCTGGCCAATACCACTAAACCATTTGCTAATTTTTCCCTGCCTGAGCAATAAAAGCATCTTTTCTTCGATTAATCTGGGGTACAGCAAGCTTTTATAAATACCGGCCATCTCAGTATTGGTAAGGTTTTTGCGATCAAACAGCATTTTAAAATTCAATATCTGATGAGAAACAAAGTTCTGCTTTCGTTCCGTTTAAAAAAGGAATTTCTTTTACTAATGTTTGTAATTTGTTTGCTGCTTCCGTTTATGCTGCAGGCACAAGGAAGTACTCCTGACAGCAGCAAAACAAAGATCATTTTAAAAACAGGCGAACTGAAAGTGCGGCAGATGGGCAGCAACTGGCAGTTCAGTTTTCCCCGTACTCAATTCAAATCGGCGTTGAAAGTGGTGAACAGCAACGGTGCTGTTGTAAAAGCAACCATGGTGGATGAGGGGATGGAAGTAACATCGGTTTCGCTGAACCAGTTACCAAAAGGAATTTATCAATGTATTTTGGAAAACCGCACACAGCGTTTTGCTGCAAGGGTGCTGGTACGGTAAGGAGCTAATTTGTTTTATCTCTCGCTTCTTCCTTCAGCACCATTTTATGAACAAAAGAGTTAATGATGGATAAACAGATGCTGAAGAGCAGTGCATACCAGAAACCATCTACCACAAAGCCTTTTACAAAATAGGCATCAAGCAAAATAATACAGGCGTTTATTACAAACAGGAATAAGCCCAGTGTAAAAATGGTAGCTGGTAATGTAAACAATACAAGAATGGGTTTTACAATTGCATCAAGCAAGGCCAGTACAAAAGCTACAGCGATGGCTGTAAAAAAATGATTGATGCTGATGCCGGGCAAAACATACGCCAGCACAAATGCATTGACTGCTGTAATAAGAACCTTGAGTACAAATTTCATTTCAAGTATGTTTAATTAGTTTGAACCACGAAGACTAAAAGACAGAAAGAAGCACAAAAACAACTCCTTGTGCTTTACCTTTTAATACTACACCACCACCAATTCATAAAACTTCTCCGGATGTAAATACTTATTCGCCAGCTCCTGTAATTCTTTTGCCGAAATGGTTTTAATGGTATTTACCGATTTGTAAAAATAGTTCTCATCAAGCCCGTTCAAAATTAAATTCTTCCAGCGGCCAATGATATGGAACGGACCATCAAGATCGCCCAGGATGCTGCCAATAAGATAGTTCTTTACCAGCTGCAGTTCTTCTTCATCTACCAACTCTTCACGAAGGTCCTTCATTTCATTGTACACTTCTGTAATGGTTGCTTCACACACATCACGGCCAGCTTCGGTACTGATCATCCATGCCGTAGTAGAAATATGGTTCATGATATAACTGTGAATGCCATAGGTATAACCTTTGTCTTCACGTATATTACTCATTAGCCGTGAACCGAAGAAACCACCGAACAAGGTGTTGAGCACCTGCACCGGTTGAAAATCGGGGTGATGCCGGTTAGGGAATGGCTGAGCTAAGCGTATAGCACCCTGTACTCCTTTTTCATCGTTGATGATGCGATATTTTTTTTCTGCTGAAGGCGTAAGCGGATGTACAATGGTTGGGATTTCCTTTTGGTTCAAAGGCAATTGGCCAATCGTGCTGTTCAGCTGTTGTGCAAAATCTGCAGGTAATAATCCGGCAGCAAAGATGATGCACTTTCCTTCTGTATAATATTTCCTGTAATAAGCCTGTAGTTGTTCCTGCTGCAAGGCATCGTAATCTTCTTTATTACTGTACACACCATACGGATGGTTTCTACCAAACACATATTCATCAATAAGACGACCTGCAACAAAATCGCATTTCTTCAGGTTCACACTCAACCGCTGCTTCATATTCTGCCTGTAAATATCCAGTTCATGTTGCGGATAAACAGCATCGGTGATCATTTCAGCAACTACCGGCAGGTGTGTAGCTAAATGCCGGTTGATGCAATGCAGAACAATATTTGCTGTTTCGTTGTAGCAACCACGGCTCAGGTGTGAGCCATAGTAATCAAAATGCTCATTGAGTTGAAACGCTGTTTTACCGGTGGTTCCGTTCTTTATTAAAAAGTTTGTTGCTGCTGCAATGTTATTCTGCTCTTCATACCAGTTACCTGCGCTGAACACCAGTTCCACACTCATTACTTCCTGCGTACCTGCATTTACGGCATATACTTCCACACCATTATCCAGCACATATTTTTCATAAGGTTTCAGCTTAAGATCAAACTCTGTTGCGTCTTTTATTGGAGGGGCTTGTAGTCTGTTTAACATTCATTATTATTGTAATTGGCGAAGTTAGTTACTTTCTAAAAAGATCAATTAATTTATTGGTTTATGCGGCGTATAAGCATCCTTCTGGTTATCACATTCCTGCTTGTACTTGTTTCTATTACCACCGCCGCACTGTATTTCCTTTTTGCGTTCAGCTATGAAGAGTTCATCCTTTTTTTCCTGTTAAAAATGGACAAGGCTTACCTGTATCAAAAGGCTGCAGATTATTTTCCTGCATCAAGCTTTTCACTCATCCGCATTGTTTCAATTATAGTTGCTGTGTTTGTATTGGCGGTAGTGCTGCAATTCATCAGACATAGGCACCGTATTTTACAAAAAACAGAGAAGGTTACCACTGCATTATTTACTACCACAACAAAACACCTGCAGCTGAGTTTACCGCAACAAAAATCCGGTCGTATCTTCCTGCTGTTCATACTCCTGTTCTACACCGTTCGCACAGTGCTCTGCATTTTTCTTTACCCGATTGATTTTGAC
>NZ_CAMLGT010000005.1 GCF_946479605.1 uncultured Lacibacter sp. | reverse complement strand
TGTTTCTGATGTCGTATGCCAAAGCTCTTGTACGGCCACCATGTTGAGAAGGCCCTGCAGCAATGTATGTGTTATTGATCAGTTGGCGGAAGTTTGCTGCTCTTTGTCTGCTAACAATCGAAGAAAGAAGTTTAGCTTCCCGCATCCTTATATCTTTCGGAATTTCTCCTGTTCGGGGATCACGGAGCATCTTCCATTCATAAAGTCTGCGTTTATAACCACCTTCTTCTTTTTCTTCACGTTCAATTGAAAGGGTTGTTAACGGTTTATGATGATTTTGAGTTTTTGTAAACTTGTATATTACAAGGCTGCCAACAAGAACCGCAAGTGCGGTAAAAATCAGATAAGCTGGTTTACGCATACTTAATTGAATTAAAAATTGAGTAGTAAGTTAAGAATTTTCAGCGGGAATTTTTGTTGCTCTTGGAATCAACAAAAGTTGTGGAATAAACCGTGGGAATGGGGAATGAACTGTTGAAGTTGGTCAGATCAAGTTCATCTTTGCGGCGATCTTTACCATAGCTGCCACATTTTTTGCTTCGAGTTTTAACAGCAGGTTCTTGCGGTGTGTTTCAACAGTGGCAGCACTTACAAAAAGTTTATCAGCAATTTCCTGGGTAGTCATCCCATCAGCAATCAGTTCCAGTACTTCTTTCTCACGCCGGGTAAGAATTGGAAGATCATCGTTCTCTTTTTTTTCAGTGATCATCGCTGCTTCATGACTCAAGTATGTTCGCCCACGAATGACTGTTTGAATAGCAAAAAGAAGTTCTTCTTTTGTGGCATTTTTCAACACATAACCCGACGCACCATTTTCCATCATTTTACTGATGAAGCTTTGCTGGTTGAATGTGCTTAAACCAATGATGGCGATGGATGGATATTTCTGATTGACTTCTTTGCAGAGATCAATGCCGCTTTTATCGGGAAGATTAATATCCATGAAAATAACATCGGGCTGGCGATTGTTCAAAAACGAAACGCAGCTTTCAGCGGTCATAGCGTGGCCCATCCATTCAATTCCCTTTTCATGTTGTAAAAGCGAACGGATACCTTCGATCACCATGTAATGATCATCCACTATAAATACATTTGTTGCCAGGCTCATAAATTGTTTTATGCCGTCATTTCAATATTAACAGAAGTTCCTTTGCCGGGCTGTGAATCTACATCCCATTTGCCTTTTAAAAATTCAACACGGTTTTGAATATTGCTCCAGCCGATACCTTTCGATTGTTTTAACACCGCAGCATCAAATCCTTTTCCATCATCTTCAACCGTTATGGTTAAGTTAGCATCGTTATAACTCAACTGCACCAGTGCATTTTTTGCCGATGCATGTTTCATGGTATTATTTAATAGTTCCTGCACAATTCGATAGATGGTGACACTTTTTGTCTGCTCAATTTCTATTCCTTCTAAACCTATTGATTGATATTGTACCTGCAAAGCCCCACTCTTATTAATATCGTTACAAAAATCTCTTAAAGCAGTATCAAGTCCAAATTTTACCAATGCTTCGGGCATCATATTATGTGCAACCCTGCGCATTTCACGAATACTGCTGTCGAGCATATCAATGCTACGGCCAAACGCCTGTGCGTTTTCTTCTGTCATGATCAGGTTCCCTTTCATATTGTTAAGTGTATATTTTATGCCCGATAGCATGCCGCCTAGTCCGTCATGAAGATCTTTTGCCAAACGTGTGCGTTCCTGTTCTTCACCTTTTAATACGGCTTCGGTGGCGGCCAATTGTTTTTCGGTTTCAAGTTCATTGATGCGTTGCTGTTGAATATTTTGTTTTTGCCTGTAGTTGCGGTAGGATAACAACGAGATCAACAAAAATGTAACTGCACTTCCAATCAACAAGTAGTTAATGGTGTTTTTTTGTTTGAGTTCAGATCGTTGAAGTTTGATCTGGTTATCTTTTCTTTCAGATTCATATTTTTTTTCGATGTCAATAATATTCTTTTGAATGTTCGTGTTACTGATGCTGTCGAGGATCATTTCCGACTGCAACGCATATTGCCGGCCGGTAGTAAGATCCTGCATTGCAAAATGGATCTGGGCAAGCATATCCAGTATCTTCGCCTTTTCCTGTAATAATTTTTCCTCACCTGCAATATCAAGCGCCTTTAACGCCATTGTTTTTGCCTGCTGAAAGTCCTTTTGATAAAAATAGTAAATAGCTAAGCCCCGGTAACTGATTGCGATGGTTTCTTTACTATCCATGTCCTTCGAGAGTTCAAGCGCTTTATCATAATAATATTTCAGTTGATCATATTGGCCCCTGTTATAACTTAAATCGCCAAGATTGAGCATTTGCGCAGCCTGCATCTCAACATGACCAATATTTTTAGCGATGGTATATGCTTCCTGCCAGGTGCTTTCTGCCTTTGCATAGTTTTTTCGCTTTGAATAACTCATGCCAAGATTATTAAGTGCATTGCCGAGCCATATCGAGTCATCAGTTGTTCGAAGGTATTTCACAGCAGCCTCACCATAAGCAATAGAACGATCATAGTTGCGCAGATCATAATACAGGAGTTGTAAAATGTCGTATCCTTTTGCTTCCATTAAACTGTCGTTGTTTCCGGCAAATACTTTTTTCCCCTCTTCATAATACGTTGCTGCATTTTCGTATTGAGAAAGCAAACGGTACGATGTTCCTGTATTAAAAAGGGCTTTGCCCAGCAGTACAGGATCATTTAATTTTTTTGCGATGGCAACTGATTGAAGATTTAATTGCAAACTTGAATCGAAACGGCTCTGCAGGTTTAACACATAGGTATAGTTAAAAATTGATCGTGCTTCTCCTTCAGGGAACTTGATCTTTTTACTTAGATCGCTTGCTTTATTATAATAGAATTTTGCAAGCTCAGGTGTACTGTTCTCATATTGCTGACCAAGATTGATGTAAAGGTCAACCGCCTCCTTATCTTCTTTTGCAGCAGGCAGTAATTTCAACAAGCTGTCTTTATTCATAAACACCTGCGCATGAGCGGTAGTGATCCAGAAAGCAGTAAATAGAAGTAGTTTTTTCATTCGAATTAAAGTAAACTAAAATTACCTTATCACAAATAAAAAAGACTTTGCCCAGAACCGTTCTCCCCAATTTCCATGATTTAAGGATCGAAAAATCCTGTTTTTCCATGAAGTGCTGAACTCATTTGCAGTACTACGTTTACATCGTAAATCATTCTTACATGCAACGTTTATTTCAAATCTTAATGCTTGGCTTATTAGTAGCAGGAAGTGGTGCTGCAACCGCACAAACAAAACAACAAAGCTTTCTGAAGATCACCGATGCCAATGGCCAGCTTATAAGTGGTACGAGTTTTCAAAAGTTTTACGAAAGGCAGATCATTGTTACGAATTTTTCGGGTGTGACTGCCGGCAATGCACAGGTGCAGTTTACTATACCATCAGGTGGAGCCTCCGCAACATTAGCCAGCATGCAAGGCAGTAAGGAAACAATTCCATATGCTGTGTTTACTAATATAGTGCCTGCCGAACCAACATGGAATGTTTTGTCAACTGTTCGTCTTGAAGCAATTCGTGTGATCTCGGTTCAAGATGCAAACGGAAGCACGAATGTAACCCTGCAGGCTGAACGGATCGGTACTACTTATTATCAAAATAATCTCAAAACGGGCATTCGCACAGTAAGTGGTAAAACAGGTTACGACTTTAAAGCAGGACAAGCCTGGAATGCATTTTAACCGACACCATATTAAAAAACAGCAACATAAAATAAATCACATGAAATCAATCGTATTTTTTGCTTTTGCGTTTTTTCTGCAAAATGTTAATGCTCAAATAAGGACAATTCAACAAGTGCAAAAAAAGGATACGGCAAAATTGCAAATCAAGAAACTGTCACCAACTACTACCACCAATACGCAGTCAGTTAATACACAGACTCAACCCACAACGAGCAGCTTTCTGCTGAATACTCCAACGTACATGGTGCAAACTGCGCCGGTGACAACCACCACCACAACGACTACTACTACGACCCAAACACAAAACACTGTTCCTGCATTTGTTCCAAGTAGTGAAGTTTTAAAAGCATACCAATGGTGGCGTAGTATTAACCCTTATGATCTTTCGGTTTACAGTTCGCCATTTCAACTTGTATCGCATACCAGATTTGACACTACTGTTGAAAAGTTTGCCGGAAAACAAAGTCTGACATTCAAAGGTTGGTTGTACCAGCAAGGCTGGCCACTTTGGAAAAACGACAGCCTGGTTCATCTGCGATCACTAAAAAATCTGGTACAGCTTGATCTTCCTTTAATGTTTATAAATGATTCGGCTTTTCAGATATTGGGAACCGTAACGCAATTGAAAGCTATTTATTTCCACACCGGTACGAATGCTCCGTCTTACAACGGCAGCGAGGCCATCTACCCCAACCATCCGGTAACAGATGTTGGCTTGACGGCATTGCTCCAAAATACATCACTTGAATATGTGGGCTTCCAGGATTTGGGGCGCATTACTGATGCAGGTTTTGCTCATTTCACTAACCTCAGAAATTTAAAAGTATTGCAAACGTTGGGGTGGACAGGAATAACTGACAATGCACTTTTATCGCTGCAGGGTTGCGAGTCCCTGGAAACTTTATACCTGGTGCGATGCAATATTACAGATCAGGGACTCAACAACCTGTTACAGATAAAAAACCGGCTGCCAAGATTAAAAACTATCTATCTCAATTTTAGTAAAGTAACTGTGGCGGGTATTCAGCAGTTGCAACAAAACTGGGGAAGTCCATTAAATGTTCAGTTTAATTACTAGCAAAGGGAATACGCACCAGCAACATTCAAACACGAAAATTTATTCCAGCTCACAATCAATCTGCATGAAATTCATTTTAAGTCTTGTTCTGCTCATTAGCCTGCAGACATCAGCACAAAAGAAACCCGTGAAAAAAGTTCCACCTCCTTCACAAAAAGAGATGAACGAAATGATGAAGGAAATGGAAGATGCGTTTAACAACATGAGTCCTGAAGAAAAACGATTCATGGATAGCATGGGTATAAAGATGCCCAATGTAAAGCAGATGAAAAAAACGGCTGATTTTGCAATGGCAAACTCCAGTGCACAACCAGAGGTGCTTGTGCCTAAACGTGATGCAGTAAGAATTGCTGCTATCTCAAAAGCTCCCTTAACAAAATCAGCCTTGCCGGCATACCTGCAATCGGTGTATCAAAAAATTACAAAACAACTGCCCGCTGAACTTCAACAAAAAATAACAACACAATACCAGGAAATATCAAAACAACAAACGGGTAAAACAAATAAATCCATTGTGGCCACCAGCTATTTTTCACTGGGAAATTTAAAAGCAGCGCTATTACTCATGGTGGAAGCATCTTTAGAAAATCCCAACGATGCAAATACTTTAAACAATTTGGCTGCTTTATTAAATATGACTGGCGGAGAGCATCTGGCATTACCCATTCTTCAGTTACTCAATCAACAATACCCTTCTAATAGTACAATACTCAATAATATCGCACATGCGTGGTTTGGATTAGGTGATGTGAACAATGCAACAAAATACATCGATAGTACAATCCGGCTGTGTGCCTGGCATCCGCAGGCTAATCAAATTAAAGCAGCTATTGAGGAAAGCAAAGGCAAATATGATGCTGCCGTGAAATCATTGAAACAATCTGTCAGCAGAATGCATACCCCGGAAAAAGAGAGTGCATTAAACAAACTGGGATATGAATTGAAAAGTAATGATATCATTTGGGGAGCTCCCAATGCACCGGATCAGTTAGGGCTTTCAAAATTTAATTGGCCGGGCTTTTCAAAAAGCCTGAATGATTGTGAGATCAATCAGCAGGCCTGGGCAAATTTTAGAAATGAGTGTAACAGCCTGATAGCAAAACTCAACGCCGAAAATGAAAAACTCCATGCTATAGTACAGGAGCAGATGCTAAAACAATCGAAGATGAGTGCAAACGCTACTTCTAATGGCGGTTCTGCCTCTTTTATCATTGCTTCTCCAAAAATTATAAAAAAACTATGGCCAAACGTAGAACGGTTGATGGAGTTAGAAGCAAAAGACCCAACGGGATTAGCATTTATAAGACTGTCTGATACGGTTGAGATGTATAAGAGGAGGGCCGATGCTGAGATAGGGGAAATTAATAAGAACATTAAACCCGGCTCAGAAGGAACCGGCATTAATCCTGCATATTGCGAGGCGATTAATAATGTAAAGGAAAATTTGATCAGGAATGTAAACACTCTGATCGAAACTACTGCAATGAAGTATAGGGATCGTGCAAAGCAGCGCATTACAGAATTGATACACTATAAAATGTATTTTGAATCTCCTGAACAATTTGCGCTTTCAGTAAACCTGGCAAAAATTGAATGGCTGGGTATGCTCATTGCAAGTAGTGGTGGTATATGTCCGCAAAAATGCGATGCCGTAGAAACTCAAAGACAGGAAACAGGAAAACTTCTTGCCGAATTTGATGATATCAATTGCATCAACGTTAGCCGATTTACTTTGGGGTTGAGTTATATAGAAACAGCATGTGGACGTACAACCGTAAAAATAAATGTGCCTAACATAAAATCTGAATGGGAGTTTCGCTCGGCTGATAAAGAAGAAAACCGTAATCTATGGGATGAATTCCAACGCTGTACTATTGAAGTTTCTGCCGGCTATAGTAAAGAAATTGGCAGCGGACCGCTTCAATTACAAGCAGAAGCAGAAGTAACTGGTATTTTAGAATTTGACCGTACGGGGTTGAAAGATGTTGTTGTTAAAGCTGAAGTTGGAATAGGCGTAACAACGAATGTAGTGGATAACAAAGTAGAGACGAACGTGGGCAAAGTAGGAATTGGCCCCTCAGATAAGTCAATGACATTCGGTGGTGTTAACGCTGCCATCTCCATCAACAGCGGATTTACTGCATCCGGCAGCGGTATTTTAAAAGGCATCAAACTCTAATAAACAATTGCAATGAAACCATTCTATTTTTTCTTAATTGTGTTGTTGTTTACGCAATGCAGCGCAAAAGCACAACAACAGACCTTTGATATATTTACGTTTACTCCGCCACAGAAATGGAGCAAGTCATCAAAAGAAAA
Organism: uncultured Lacibacter sp.; assembly: GCF_946479605.1. Next base: position 35,051 of record NZ_CAMLGT010000005.1, on the reverse strand, counting down.
TAGTCTTCTTTTTGCTATTACAAACAACAGTCAACGCACTTGGGCACAAATTGATATGCTGAAAAAAACAGCAAGCCTGGGAACAGCCGAAGCTGATTTTAAAAGTGAATGGCAAGAATTAGTGGTGAAACGTTATGGCGTAACCGGCGAACCATTAGCAATTGATACACAAACTTACCAGGGCTGGAAACTTTATACCGGTCTTGGAAAGTTTGTATTTAATAAGGACACCTCTTCTGTTTTATTAAATACTTTCAGCGATGGAATTAATTGCGCCAGTTTTCTTTTATTGAGTAATACTACTGCTTACGGAAATGTAATGGATGAATTTGTTGCTTCGCTAAACCTTTCAGCACCAGGTACCACTCAGCAGCAAACAACACCGGTTGAACCTGTTCAAACAACTCATTCAGCACCGTCTAATGATGGTTATCAATACAACACATCCAACTTCGATGATGGATGGACGAGTGTGGTAAAAGAAGATTGGGTGGAAGCAACAAAAGGAAATATAAAAGTACTGTTGCATTATCCAAGGGCTGAAGACAATAAGTACTATTCGCAATACACCGAACATGTGAATGTCTTCTGGAATTTACTGGTTGCACCTCGATATAGTAATTTGCGTGAATACCAAACGCCTGGATATAACCACTCATCAGAGCCCGGATTGTATGCCGCAGGATTACTCAACGACAACGCTACAAAAAAAGATGTGTGGGTAGCGCTGTTTAGCAAAGGTAAAACCGGATGGATAGAAGTGATTGCTCCAGATAAGGCAACCTTTGTTCAAATGTTTGGCATTGATAATCCTGGCACCTACTTCTATGAGTGGGGTCCATTAGTAAACCTGGCTGGAATGAATAAGTTTGCTGTTGGCGAAAACGATCTCGTTGGTAAATGGTCGAGTCAATTTTATGGATCAACTGCCTATTACAACGTTAATACAGGCGTGTATGCAGGATCATCAAGTGTTGCATCGGGCGTTACCTATCTATTTAAAGCCAACAAAACTTACCAATGGGATTTAGGGATGGCTACTAACAGCATGAGTACTGGCAGCAGAACTGATGTGGCCAAAGCGAGTGGTACCTGGAAAGTTTTAAACAACTGGCAAATATGGTGCTCTGATATTGAAAGGAGACCGGTAACCTATAATGCTTATTTCTCCTGTATTAAAGGTGCACGTATTCTTTGGTTGCAGGATGTTAGCTATGGCAGCTATACAGCTTATGGCAGAATTAATAAATGATAAATGAAATCGTGAACATATGTACAGAATATTAACCGCACTTCTTTTTCTTTCTCCATTGGTATTGCATGCCCAAGATGATCCTTGCATGGAACGGATAATGGCAAAAAAAGGTAACTGGACGAAAGGCTCAATCACAAAGAATAATACACCGGATTATGAAATGCAGAAAAGATTCCTGGATGCTGCGCATCTCATGATGCAATCTTACCAGCCACAAGGAGTACAGGCGCAAACTTTTGCGGTACATACACCCGCAGCGTATGACTATCCATTGCATTCCTACAAATACTGGATAGGGGGTTTTTCGTATTTCTGTTCAGGAGACGAATTATCGTTGGCACATGAAACCTACAATGGTTTTCGGGTGCATGTTAATAATAATTTCAACCGGCAACTTTTCGATAACAAAACAGATTATGATGGAACAGGTTTCAGTAAGTTACGGGAGGGCATACCCGAAGAAGTTAAACCAGGTGTATGGCGGTTTAAAGATGTGTGGACGCCGTTGGGTTTTCAACGGGAAGGGCTTACGAAGTTTTGGTTGCTTACTTACCCGGGTCAGTTGCCGTGGCAGTATGTTACAAGGCGTGAATTCCTGCAAAACCGCAGAAAGATGTTATTGCAGGAGTTGAAAACCGAAGATGGCCGTCTGCAGGAAAAACTGGCCGATCTTGAAAAGACCAAAAAAAACATTGAAAAGGTAACGAAGGATAATCCTGCCCAATATGCTAACTGGATTAAGAATGATTACGAACCGGCCCCTGCCCGTTACCGTGAGTATCATGCAAAAACAACCACCGGGCTTAAAAATGCCATTGATGTTATTAATGAACAGCTGGAAGCATCTGATACAGAATTAAATAAAAAAGCCATTGTTATTCGCAGCGAGAAGAATTTTCTCGATTATACATTTACTGATAACTGGCAGGAACGTTTTGCTGAAGTACTGATAAAACCCAACCCGGCTTATTTCAAAAAAGGCATATCCCAATCAGTTCCGCAGTTAATTGAAGTAGGTATTCAATATTACCAGTTAGATAAAGTATCGGTCTTATTTGCAGAAACAATGGAAAAGCTGGTAAATGTCGAATACTTGCAAAGCTTCATCGGCAAAACAGCACCACCTGCTTTTGGAGGATCATCATCGTCATCGCAAAATCAGGCCGGCGGTACATCCAGTAAAGTGAGTTCACCGACAGCAATCAGTCAAAATTCAACTTCATCTAAAACAAGTAACGGAACAACCTCTAAACCATTAACGCCACAAGGTCCGTTAGCCAACAATAGTATGTTTCTTACGGGGACATTAAGTGCACCAGCCAGCGTTCCTGTTACAATCGGTAACCTCAGTAATGAAATCACCATCACGCCAGCAAAAGCGAACGGAAATCTATACAATTCATCACCAATAAGATTTTCAAAGCCATTGAAAGAAAAAGAAGAATACAATGTGCAGCTAAAGAAGATGGCGGGTAATATGAAGGGAGTTGTTTACAAAGGCAGCGGCAAGGCACCAGAAGGAATCAATGAAATAAAAATAGGTGTTGATTTTATTTATGAATTGATCACACGCAGTTCAGACGACAGAGTATTCAGTTCTTTTTATGAATCTGCTACACCTGCAGTAGGTGGAATGGGGAGTGAAGAGGGTAGATATGTAGCGTTTGTTTCCTGGACAAAAGGTTTTGCAGGAAACGATGGGAAATTTCGCCAGGTGTTTTGGCGTGATAGAAACACTGGCGAAACAAAACTGATTTCGGCCGCACCAAGTGGATCGCCTGCCGATGCAGATTGTCATTTCCCTTCTATGTCGGCCGATGGGCAAGTGGTGATCTTTGAATCAAAGGCTGCAAACCTTGTGGCTGGTGACAATAACGGTAAAAAAGATATTTTTTTATGGCGTGCAAAAACCAACAGCATTGAATTGGTTAGTCGAACTGCAACTGGTGCTGTGGCTGATGGTGAAAGTTATGATGCGGCTATATCCGGCGATGGTCAATTTGTTGTGTTTACATCAGACGCACCAAGCATGAGCCGTACGGCAAAGGGCCGTTCGCTTTACAATATTTTTATGCGCAATATGGCTGCAGGTACAACAGAAATGCTAAGCGTTGATCCTGTACTGAAAACCGGCGGCAATGGTGTAAAGGCAAGTATTTCGTTTGATGGCAGCCGTGTGTCATTTTGCTCACCTTCTAACACACTTGTGGCAAATGACATGAATAACCTCTGGGATATTTTTCTTTGGGAAAAAGGCAAGAATGGACTTCGTCGAATTAGCTTAACACAGGATGGAAAAGAACGAAACCAGGGTGATGAATCAGGATCAAGACAAGTATCATCAACGCTGTCAGGCAACGGACGATACATTGTTTATTCCACTACTGCCAATAACATGGTTCCTGGCGACAATGCAAAATACCAGGATGTATTTGTATTTGACATTGAAAATGGAAAGCTGCTGGTAGCATCGTTTACAAGCGATGGTCAACCCGGCAATCATGATAGTCCCATTGAACAGGGCGAACGTGTTGCTATTAGTCATGATGGCACCTGGGTTGCTTTTCCTACCAAGTCCACAAACCTTGGCGTGCAATCATCGAACATTATTTTATTCAATACACAAACTGGTAAAAAGACGGCCGTTACAAATACCAGGGGCAGTTATGTAGGCCGCCCTGCTATCAGTTATAGCGGTAGTTATGTGGTATTTGGAAAAAGTGAAGCATTAGATATTCGTTCGGGCGCTGCGTTTGGCGAAACTGGCGGAGGAATCTTTGCGCATTTCACGGGTAATGGTCCTTGCAGGGATTGTAAATAATCATTATTCAAAAATCATAGAATGAACAAGAGCATTTCATCATTTTCATTTTTAATTTCCGCATTTTTCTTTATAGGTTGCGAATTCAGTGCCGGTGTAAAAAAGGATCTCAATACGGGACTTAGTTCCGGCTACAAGGGTTTGAGTGCAGATAATATTTTTTTAGCAGGGGCAGATGATTCGCCTTTAGAAAACAATGAAGTGGCTTTGGGCGGTAAAGTAAAGATTATTGCCGATGGCGTAACAAACTTTAAAGAAGTAAACAGCAAGGTTTATCCTGGTTGCTCCATACTTTTAGTTGGCCCGGCTAACGATAGTATCTTTTATATGCCCGATGCTTACCAGGATCTTGCTGACGGCAAATTAGCAAACGAAGCCACTTATCTCACTGCCTCGCTCAACACAGGTGATCCTATGCAGGCAAATGGAACATACTTATTAAAGGTTCGGTTTTACGATAAGCAGGACACCACACATTTCATAAAAGCGGAATGTCCATTAAAGATCGTGGCAGCGAAATAGCTACAACAGCATATAATTTGAATGTTCAGGCCAGGAAATAAAATAAGCCGTAAACAAAATGTTTACGGCTTATTCATTAATACTTAAGATTAGTATGCGGTGAGGGCGGGATTCGAACCCGCGGTACAGAGTTACCCGTACGGCAGTTTAGCAAACTACTGATTTCAGCCACTCATCCACCTCACCGACTGAAATTTTAAGGGTGGCAAAAATAAAGATTCGCCTCATACAACCCAAAAAAAGAACAGATTGATTATTTAGTAATCTTTTGTTTAAGATGAAAACTTTGCCAGTAACGCTTCAAAACTGAGTGTTTCCTGCTGGCCGGTTGCCAGTTCTTTTACATTACAATTGTTCGATTCAAGCTCTTTTGTGCCTATAATGACAATAAATGGGATCTGTTTTTTCTCGGCGTATTTAAACTGCTTGTCAAATTTGCTGTTTTCATGAAACAGCTCACTTGCAACACCATTGCTGCGTAACTGCTGCATCAGCTCAAACGCTTTTTTGCTTTCAGCATCACCCATGTTAAAGAATAAAACTTTTGTACCAGTATGTACACTGGCCGGGAAAAGCTTCAACTCTTCCATTACATCATAAATACGATCAACACCAAACGAAATACCTACACCGGGGATATTGGGTACACCAAACAATCCGGTAAGGTCATCGTAGCGACCGCCACCACCAATGCTCCCCATTTGCACATTTTTCGCCTTTACTTCGAAGATGATGCCGGTATAATAGTTTAAACCACGAGCAAGAGTAAAGTCGAATTGCAGATAGGAGATTTGAGATTGCAGATTGACTGTTTCAAGTTCTTCAATTCCTTGCGTACCAATTTCTGAATTGCTTAACAGGGATTTGATCTGCTGTAGTTTTTCATCATTACTGCCGGTGATGAGCAAGTATTTTTCAATAATGCTGATCTGTTCAACCGTTAATCCACGTTGAGTTAATTCTTCTTTTACTTTTTCTAATCCGATCTTATCCAGTTTATCAATAGCAACTGTTATATCAACCATTTTTTCGCTGCCTCCGCAAAGTTCAGCCAACGCAGCAAGAATTTTCCGGCTATTGATTTTGATCTCTACATCAACACCGAGTTTTTGAAAAACAGTTGCGTAAATATTTGCAAGCTCAACTTCATTCAACAACGATTTGCTGCCCACCACATCTGCATCGCATTGATAAAACTCACGGTAGCGCCCTTTCTGCGGCCGATCTGCTCTCCACACCGGCTGTACCTGGTAACGTTTGAACGGCATCGTAAGTTGATTGTGATTCATGGCCACATACCGTGCAAACGGAATAGTGAGATCGTACTTTAATGCACGCTCAGTAATAGCACTTGTATTTTTTCCCACAAGTACCTTATCAAACTCGTCCTTTGCCACTTGATGTTTTGCAGGATTATCTAAGCCATTATTCAAGATTTTAAAAATCAATTTATCACCTTCTTCGCCATACTTGCCCATCAATGTATCAAGGTTTTCCATGGCGGGTGTTTCCAATGGTTCAAACCCATATAACTCAAACACAGATTTAATCGTATTGAAGATGTAATTGCGTTTGCGAACAACATCTGCTCCAAAATCTCTTGTGCCCTGCGGTAATGATACGTTCACCTTTGCCATTGTTCAGTTTATAGTTTGTAGTTTATGATTTATTGTTGTTGTACTGTACTTCTTACTTTGTATCTCGTACTTCAAGCATGTATTTCTGTATTATTTTATCGCATGCTGCATCAATCATTTCATATACCTTATGGTATCCGTCTTCCTTTCCGTACCAGGGGTCAGGCACGGCTCTGTTTTCTCCCGGATATAATTCGTTCAGCAACAGATCAATTTTTGTTTCATTCCAAAGCTTGCCACTCATGTGTTTTACATCGATATAATTACTGCTGTCCATTACATAAATAAGATCGTAATTCAGAAAATCTTCTTTCACAAATTGCCGTGCACGTTGCTGGCTGATGTCAACACCATTCAGCTTTGCTACTTTGGTGCTTAAATGATGCGGAGGCTCACCAGTGTGCCAGCCGCCAGTTCCTGCACTTTCCACACTCCATTGCAAACCGGCTTTCCATGCTTTGTGCTGCAATATTCCTTCTGCCAACGGACTACGACAGATATTTCCCAGACAAACCATTAAAATACGCATGGCCGCAAAGATAAGTTGAGAGTTGCAAGTTCGTACCTCGTACTTCTTACTTCGTATTTGAGTTTGTGGATTTATTTCTTCATCGCATCTAAATACCAACGGAACAATTTTAAAAACACCGTTGTCATTTCATCTGCAGCCGGCCGGCGAATGTGTTATGAATGTTGGTTGTACAAAACGATCAACTTTTAATGAGTGAAACCAATTGCAAAATGTAGTGCACCATCGTTGTGTTGCTTTTCTGCTAAGGGTTTCAAAAAACATTTCACTTCACCAAAACGTTGTAACATGAATAGCGAACAAATTCTCAAAGCCGATCTGCTGGATATCATCTTTGAAAACAGGAACAAAGCTTATGGTGCTTATTCCATCCGCAAAGCGTATCCGTCGCACCTGAAAAAAGCAATTGGTATTATGCTATTGATGGTGACGGGTATTTCGTTGTATGTCATGAGCAGGCCGTCAGAAAAAAGGGAACGTGGTTTTATGGTTCAGTTAAAGCCTGATCATGAATTGGAGAATATTAAGGAAATAGAAAAGCCGAAAGAGCCAAAACCAGTTGAACGGACAGTGGAGGCGCAACCGCCTACGAAAGTAGATAAGCCCATTGTGATTGTTCCCGATGATACAATTATCAAAAATCCTCCAATTGACAGAACTGATACGACTACCTATGTTCCCGGCAACGAAAACAAACCGGCAGTAGGTGAGGGCGGCGGTGATTTTGTACAGGGAAAAGCAGGCGATCAGACATTGATCACACCCGATCCACCAAAGGCCGTTGCTCCGGAAGAACCAACTATTCTCGAACATCCCGATGAGTATCCTGAATTTCCTGATGGTATGGAAGGATGGAGGCGTTACCTGCAACGCATGCTGCATGTGCCAGATGATCTTGAAAGCGGTGAACGGAAAACTGTTCGGGTAAAATTTGTAGTGAATGTTAATGGGGAAGTGACCGATGCGGTTATTGTTCAAAGCGCCGGAAAGGAATTTGACAAGGAAGTGCTGCGGGTAATTGGCCGCATGCCCAAATGGAAACCCGGAAAGCAAAGGGGCAAACCGGTGCCATCCTATTTTACACAACCGGTAACCTTTACTGCATCTGACGAGTAAAAAATAGTTAACTTGCCCGCTCCCTAAAAAGCTTACATGTCAACACAGGAAGATTTCAGGAAAAAAAACAAGCCGGTTAATGTAAAAGCAGTGTTCGACATTGTGATGGGGATTATTTATGTGGTAATGGGAGGGGCCTTGGCTTTATCAAAGTACATCGGTTATGAAATGAGTCTGGCATCACCCGAAGTACTTATGATTTTTGGAATTGCAGCGTTTCTATACGGTGCATTCCGCATTTACAGAGGTTTTAAAACATATAACAACCCTTCGTAGTTTATGCAAAAGTGGAGAATGTTTTTGTGGGGCTGCTTAAGTCTTTTGCTGTTTTCCTGTAAGGCCAAAAAAGCGCAACCAACCGATACCGGTTCAAGCGGCACCATACATATCAGCGTTGATGAGTCGTTTAAACCAGTTATTGAAGAACAGATATTAGTTTTTGAGGCATCTTACCCCAAAGCAAAAATTATTGCACATTACAAACCAGAAGCTGAATGCTGGAACGATTTGTTGAATGATAGTATACGTATGGTGATTGTTACCAAGAAGATAACAACAGAGGAATCCCGTTATTATAATGATTCGTTAGGTTTGTACCCCTCTGGCGGATTGCTGGCAAGCGATGCCGTAGCATTGGTGGTGAACAGAAATGCTCCCGATTCTGTCTTTACAAAAGAAGAAGTGGCAGAGATGTTGCTTGGTAATAGTAAGTTGCCTTACAAACCGGTGTTCGACGGCGTTAAAGCAACCAGTACCGTTCGTTATGCTATCGACAGCATATTAAACGGCAAGCTCTTTAATACAAATGTGATTACTGCGGCAAAAACCAGCAGGGAAGTAGTGCAATATATTGCAGCAAACCAAGGCTATATTGGTTTTGTTGGCGTAAGCTGGATTGGCAACCCGGAAGACACTGAACAACTTGAACTGTTGAAAAAAGTAAGAATAGCCTGGTTGCCCTGCAACGGATGCGATAGTACAGGCGTCTATACCAAACCCTGGCAAGAGGATATTTTAACAAAGCGATATCCATACAGCAGGGAGATCTATTACGTCTTAAAGGAAAATCATACAGGTTTAGGAAAAGCATTTGTGAATTTTATGAACAGCGACAGGGGGCAATTGATTTTCCGGAGAGGGTATCTGGTACCTGCACGAAGAGTGTTTATGATGCGTGAAACCCAGATTAAATTAGTAAAACCCGTGAACGGATAATTTTAATATTTTTACCGATCCTGAAACAACCGATTATACTTAAACCAAAGAAAAGAAAATGAAACGATCACTAAGTTTAGCATTTGTGGCAGTTTTTTTTGTGCAGCAGTTATTGGCACAATCTCTGGAAGATGGCAAGAAGTTCATGTATTATGAGCGTTTTAAGAGTGCCAAAGAAGTTTTTGAGAAATTAACAGCCGCTAATCCAAAAAATGAGGAAGCAGCCTATTGGTTGGGGCAGGCATACATTGGACTTGAAGATGTAGCAAAGGCCAAAGAAACATACCAGGCGGCATTGCAGGCAAATGCAACTTCTCCCCTTTTAATGGCAGGTATGGGTCATGTTGAGTTGCTTGAGAACAAGGCAACAGATGCCCGTAACCATTTTGATATGGCAATCAATAACAGCAAATCGAAAGATAACGAAGTGCTGCATGCGGTTGGCCGTGCAAATGCATACACTAAAGCAGGCGATGCTAATTATGGCATCTCTCATCTGCAAAAAATCACAACAACCAAGAAATTCAACGATCCTTCTGTATATGTAACCATTGGCGATGCTTACCGCAAACTGGTGGATGGTGGTAATGCCGTATTAGCATTTAAAAATGCTCTCACGCTTAACCCGAAGTATGCAGCGGCAAGACATAAAGAAGGTCTCATCTACGAAAGCCAGAAGAATAAGGAGTTTTTCCTCCCTGCTTTTGAAGATGCTGCAGCAATGGACCCTAACTATGGTCCGGCATTATTTTCTCTTTACAGGTATTGGTTTTTCAGAGATGTAACAAAATCCGAAGAATACCTGAATAAGTATATTGCGGTGGTTGATAGCGATCCTGAAAATGACTATTACAGCATTGATCTCAAGTATGCTTCTGGTAAGTACGCTGAAGCAATCAGCCAGAGTGATGCTTTAATTGCGAAAGTTGGTGCAAATGTCATCAAACCACGTATCTACCGTTTGAAAGCCTACAGCTATTTTAAAAATGGTGATATGGCAAATGCAAAGGCGAGTATCGATGAATTTCTGAAAAAAGAAAAGCCGGAAGAAATTGTTCCAAAAGATTATGAACTCTTAGGCGATATCATGGCTGCTACTCCAGGCGCTGTTGCTCAATCGTATGCTTATTATGAAAAAGCAATGGATGCGGATACAGCTGCTGAAAACAAAGCCGGCTATTTACAAAAAGCTGTTGATTTAGCCAGAAAGCAAAAGGATACAATTGCAACTGCTGTTTGGATGCGCAAGCAGCTTGCGGCAAAACCAAATCCAAACAACGTTGATATATACAATGTGGGAAGGGCTTATATGAACGCTGGTACAGTTGACATTAATTATTACAGAACTGCCGACAGTATTTTCGCTATTTATACCGACAAATATCCCGATCAGTATTTTGGATATTACTGGCGTGGCCGTGCAAACTGGAGTATTGATACGGCATTAACAGGTTTGGCACAACCTCATTTCGATAAGTTCCTTGAAATTGCCATCCCAATGCTGAAAACCAAAGATTCATCAAGTATTGCAGATCCTATTAAAATTGCATACTTATACTTTGTGGGTTACAATGTTTTCACTGCAAAGAACAACAAAGCAGCTATTGAGTATTGCGATAAGATACTGGCAATCGATCCAAATGATAAGCGTGCACTTGATTACAAGCGTCAGCTCACAGGCGGCAAATCGCAGGCAACAGGAACAACCGGAAAAGTGAACAACACTTCGGTTACTTCAAACGAAGAAAAAAAGAGCAAACTCTTTACTTAGTCCCGAACTTGTTCATCAATAAAATAACTCCCTCCGCAGTAGCGGAGGGTTTTTTATTTATTAAAGGTATTAGAGGGAATTTCCAATACCCTGCCTTATTTTTGCGCATTCAAAACCTCCATTTACATGAAATGGTTTTTCTTTTTACAGTCCAATCCCGCAGCTCCTGTTGTACAATCAGTAAATGATTCCGGCAATTATTTCCCGATAGGCATACAAATACTCTTTGCAATTGGCTTTGTAGCAGTTATGATGGTACTTACCCATCTGCTTGGTCCCAAACGCCCAACAGCTCAAAAGCTGGAAAACTTTGAGAGTGGTATTGAAATACATGGTAATGCACGCCAACCAATGGCTGTTAAATACTTCCTGGTAGCAATTTTGTTTGTATTATTTGATGTGGAGGTTATTTTTTTCTATCCTTACGCTGTTAATTTCAGGGAACTTGGTTGGAGTGGTTTTATGGCGGTGCTGATGTTTGTCGGTTTTTTCCTGAGTGGCTTCTATTATATCATTAAAAAAGGTGCTTTAAACTGGGAAGATTAAGCGCATTTGAAAATTAACCATTTTGGAAATTTTGAACAAGAGCGGGGTATTAGTGTTTACAGTGAATTTTAATGTTCAAACTTTCAAAATCTCAAATTAAAGAATATGTCACGTCCAGTACAATATAATGTAAATCCTAAGCCAGTAGATCACAAGGGCCATATCAGCGTCGTGGGTATGCCTGATGGTCACATGGGCGAAGGTTTTTTTACAACAAAGCTGAGTGAGGTGGTTGGTTTGGCCCGTAAGAACTCTATCTGGCCTTTACCTTTTGCTACTTCATGCTGTGGTATTGAATTTATGGCTACAGCAGCGGCGCATTACGATCTGGCCCGTTTTGGTTCGGAGCGTATGGCCTTTACCCCCCGCCAGTGCGATCTGATGATGGTAATGGGGACCATTTCTAAAAAAATGGGACCTGTTGTGAAACAGGTGTACCTGCAAATGGCCGAACCACGTTGGGTAATGGCTGTGGGCGCATGCGCCAGCAGTGGCGGTATTTTTGATACTTACAGTGTGTTGCAAGGAATTGACCAGGTGGTGCCGGTTGATGTGTATGTGCCAGGCTGTCCCCCACGTCCGGAAGCAATCTTGGATGGCTTGATGCGTATCCAGGATCTGGTGGGCCAGGAAAGCCTGCGTCGCAGAAACAGTGAGCATTATCAAAAACTATTAGATAGTTACGGAATACAATAAAAGCAAATAAAATAGTTTGAAAATTTGAAAATGCAGTAATGGTAAAGTGAAGGGTAAATTTCAAGTTTTCAAATCAACAAATTTTCAAATTGAAATGGCATTGACCAACGAACAGATTCAACTCAAATTGCAAGAAAAATTCGGAGAGCACGTTAGCAACTTTTCAGAGCCTTTTGGAATGCTGACATTTGAAGCACCAAAGGAGCTCAACCTGAAAGTGCTCCAGTTTTTATTCGATGACGAAACGTTGAAATTCCGTTTCCTCACCGATCTGCAGGCTGTACATTATCCGAATGATAAGGGGCGTGAGCTGGCAGTGGTGTATCACCTGCATAACCTGGTTGATAATGTGCGTATCCGTTTCAAAGTATTTACTGATATCAATAAACCTGATGTGTTTACGGCTACACAGTTATTTGCAACAGCTAACTGGATGGAGCGTGAAACATACGATTTCTTTGGGGTGAATTTTCTGGGGCATCCAAACCTGAAACGGATCCTTAATGTGGATGAAATGGATTACTTCCCGATGCGCAAAGAATTTCCTCTTGAAGATCAATCGAGAATTGATAAGGATGATGAGATGTTTGGAAGAGGAGGAAGTATTTAATTCATTAATTGAATAATAGAGAATTAATAATGAGCGACGTTCAAAATATATTATTACCCGAAGGTTCGATTGAGAAAAAAACAATCACCTTAAACGTGGGGCCAACGCATCCTGCAACACATGGTGTGTTTCAGAACATCATGGAAATGGATGGTGAGCGTGTAATGAGTGCTGAGTCAACAGTAGGATATATTCACCGTGCATTTGAAAAGTTAGCAGAGCGTCGTCCGTTGTACCAGATCACACCCATTACCGATCGTCTCAATTATTGCAGCAGCCCCATTAACAATATTGGCTGGCATCTTACCTGCGAAAAGTTATTAGGCATTCAAACACCAAAGCGTGTTGATTACCTGCGTGTGATCCTGATGGAACTTGCACGTATTGCCGATCATCTTATTTGTAACTCTATTGTTGGGGTAGATACAGGTGCATTCTCCGGTTTCGTTTACCTCATGGAATACCGTGAGCTGATCTATGAAATTTATGAAGAAATCTGCGGCAGCCGTTTAACAACCAACATTGGCCGTATTGGAGGTTTTGAACGTAACTTTTCTCCAGTGGCCTGGCAGAAACTGGAAAAGTTCCTGAAAGAATATCCAAAGGCTTTAAAAGAATTCGAAAACCTGTTTACACGTAACAGGATCTTTGTTGATCGTACCGTTGGTTGTGGTCCCATTTCAGCAGAGCGTGCATTGAACTATGGGTTTACAGGTCCAAACCTGCGTGCTGCAGGTGTGGATTATGATGTTCGTGTTCATTCGCCTTATTCTTCATACGAAGATTTTGATTTTGTTGTTCCTGTTGGTACAACCGGCGATACATACGACCGCTACCTTGTGCGAAATGTAGAAATGTGGGAGAGCTTAAGCATTATTGAACAGGCATACCAGAAAATACAAAATATTAAAGGGGCTGATGCAGAAGTGTATCATGCCAATGTTCCTGAATATTATTTGCCCGAAAAGAAAGATGTGTACACGAGCATGGAAGCACTCATCTGGCATTTCAAGATCATTATGGGTGAAATTGAAATGCCGAAAGGTGAAGTGTACCACAGTGTGGAAGGTGCAAATGGTGAGTTAGGTTATTATTTCATCAGTGATGGTGGCCGTACTCCATATCGTTTGCATTTCCGTCGTCCATGCTTTATTTATTATCAGGCATACGAAGAACTGGTAAAAGGAAGCATGTTGAGTGATGCCATTGTGGTAATGAGTAGTTTGAATTTGATTGCAGGCGAACTGGATGCGTAGAGAATTGATAATTGAATAATTGAAAATTGATCATGAAGTTTTCAGAAGAACAGTTGAAGAAAGTTGAGGAGATGATCTCTCACTATCCGGAAGGAAAGCAGAAGAGTGCATTGATTCCGCTGCTGCATTATGCACAGCAACAGAACGGTGGATGGTTAAGTGCAGAGGCAATGGACTATGTTGCAGAATTGCTGAAGATCACTTCTATTGAAGTGTATGAAGTAGCTACTTTCTACAGCATGTATAATTTACAGCCTGTTGGTAAAACGGTATTTGAAGTTTGCCAGACAGGACCATGCATGTTGAACGGTAGTGATAATATTGTTGCTTATATCTACGAAAAATTGGGTATCAAACCCGGGCAAACAACTGCAGACGGTTTGTTTACATTAAAAACAGTTGAATGTTTAGGTGCATGCGGTTATGCACCGATGATGCAGTTAGGTCCTGATTATCGGGAGCACCTGACCAAAGAAAAAATCGATGCATTGATTGCAGAAGGTAAAGCAAAAGCAAATTAAGATGACGAAGAAAGTAGCCATGATCCTTGGGTTTCTCCTGACAACATCAGCCTTGATTGTAATCATTGTGTTTTTGATGGCAGGTGATAAAGAAAAAATGAGGCCGATGATGTTTTTGGGGTTAGGTCTTGCACTTGCTTCACTTGTATTAAGAAATCTTTTGCGCTTTAAACCTGAGTGGTTTAAAGACAGTGACCAAAACAAATAACCTTCATCAGAAAACAAACAGCATGAACGCAATTGTTCCATATCTCAACTTTAACGGCAACGCAGCTGAAGCACTTGCATTTTACAGCAAAGCATTAAATGGTGCTGTTGAGTTTCAGCAAACATTTGGTGAATCACCAATGGAAGTACCGGCTGAAGCGAAAGATTACATTATGCATGCTACGTTTAAAGCAGGTGATCTTACGTTCATGGTATCGGATGGTATGCCAGGCCAACCCGTAAACGGAGGAAGCAACCTGAGCTTATCACTTCATTTTACCGATCTCGATGCGATCAACAAAACATTTAATGCTTTAAGTGAAGGCGGTACAGTTACTATGGAACTGCAGGATACGTTTTGGGGTGCACGTTTTGGCATGCTGAAAGACAAATATGATTTTAACTGGATGTTCAACTACGATTATCCGAAAGAAGAAAAATAATAAAGCAGACCGCCAACGGCGGGAAGCAAGAATGTAAAAAAGATGGGAAGAAAATTACTTTTAGACAAAGCACATATTGAAGGCATCAGGCATTATGATGTGTATCGTCGTGAAGGCGGTTACCGCAGCGTGGAGAAAGTGTTGAAGACGATGAGCCCCGATGCTGTGGTGGAAGAAGTAAAGAAGAGCGGTTTGCGTGGCCGTGGTGGTGCCGGTTTTCCTACCGGTATGAAATGGAGCTTTCTTGCAAAGCCGGAAGGTGTTCCCCGTTACCTTGTTGTAAATGCTGATGAGAGCGAACCCGGTACATTCAAGGATCGTTTCCTCATGGAATTCATTCCTCATCTGTTGATCGAAGGAATGATCTGTGCTTCGTATGCATTAGGCAGCAATCGCTCTTATATCTACATCCGTGGTGAGTATTGGTGGATAAAAGAAATATTAGAAGTAGCTGTACAGGAAGCACGCAATGCAGGCTTCCTTGGTAAAAATATTTTAGGCAGCGGTTTCGATTGCGACATTTTTGTTCAGCCGGGAGCCGGTGCATATATCTGTGGCGAAGAAACAGCGTTGATTGAAAGCCTGGAAGGCAAACGTGGTAACCCACGTATCAAGCCACCATTCCCAGCGGTAAAAGGTTTGTGGGGTTGCCCAACAGTAGTAAACAATGTGGAAACCATTGCAGCAGTTGTTCCGATTGTGAATGAAGGTGGCGATGAGTATGCCAAGATCGGTATTGGTAAATCAACAGGTACAAAACTTATTTCTGCATGCGGTAACTTAAACAAGCCAGGTGTGTATGAAATTGAAATGAATATTTCGGTTGAAGAATTTATTTACAGCGATGAATACTGTGGTGGTATTGCTAAAGGCAAAAGGCTGAAGGCATGTATTCCCGGTGGTTCATCTGTTCCTATTCTGCCGGCCAATCTTTTGCTGAAAACGGCAAAAGGCGAAACAAGAATGATGACGTACGAAAGCTTAAGCGATGGTGGTTTTGCAACCGGTACCATGATGGGTAGTGGTGGTTTTATTGTAATGGATGAAGACCAGTGTGTAGTGAAACATACCTATACATTGGCCCGTTTCTACCGTCATGAAAGTTGCGGACAATGTTCACCTTGCCGTGAAGGAACCGGCTGGATGGAAAAAATTCTGTTGAAGATCGATCAGGGCAAAGGCAGCATGAGTGATATTGATCTGTTGTGGGATATTCAACGTAAGATCGAAGGAAATACCATTTGCCCGTTGGGTGATGCAGCTGCATGGCCTGTAGCAGCAGCCATCCGTCATTTCCGTGATGAGTTTGAATGGCACGTAACCAATCCTTCAGATGCATTGCAGAGAAATTATGGCTTGGCAAACTATGCGAAGCCATTGGAAATTGCAGCACCAACAGCATAACAAATTCGAAAGAACGTATTCAATAATATGTCAGAAGAGAAAAAACTTTTTAAAGTAACCATCGACAACATCACTATTGAAGTGGAGCCGGGAACAAGTATTCTCAATGCTGCACGGCAAATCGGCGGTGATGTTACGCCTCCTGCAATGTGCTATTACAGCAAATTAAAGGACAGCGGTGGTAAGTGCCGTACCTGTTTGGTAGAAGTGGCTGCAGGTTCAACTGCCGATCCACGACCAATGCCCAAACTGGTAGCAAGCTGCCGTACCAACGTTATGGATGGTATGGTAGTGAAAAACATTACCAGCGACCGTGTAACAGATGCAAGAAATGGTGTGGTGGAGTTTTTATTGATCAATCACCCGCTTGATTGTCCTATTTGCGACCAGGCAGGTGAATGTCATTTACAAGATCTCAGCTATGAACATGGTAAAGGTGCAAGCCGTTACGAGTTCAAGCGCCGCACATTCGATAAGCATGATCTTGGTCCATACATTCAACTGCACATGACACGTTGCATTCTTTGCTACCGTTGTGTGTACACTGCCGACCAGGTGAGTAACGAACGTCGTCATGGTATTTTAAGCCGTGGTGATCATGCAGAAATTGCTACTTACATTGAAAAGAGTTTAGATAATGATTTCATCGGTAACGTAATTGATGTTTGTCCGGTGGGCGCATTAACCGATAAAACATTCCGCTTTAAAAACCGTGTATGGTTTACCAAACCGGTAGATGCACATTGCAACTGTGATAAATGCAGTGGCGAAGTACAACTTTGGATGCGTGGTGATGAAGTGTTGCGTGT
This sequence comes from uncultured Lacibacter sp., assembly GCF_946479605.1. The sequence goes on along the minus strand of NZ_CAMLGT010000005.1, from coordinate 17,693 downwards.
AACTGCACGTAAAGATGAGTGGGGCGAAGTAAAAGATACGACCAAAGGTGAACCCGGCTGGATTTGTAACACCTGCCGTTTTGAGCGCAAGAAGATCAGCGATTGGGTGATTGAAGGACCATCGCAGATCAACCGCCACTCCGTTATTTCACAAGGACATTATGTAGGTGTGAAAAAACCAAACGAAACTGTAGCGAAAGTAATGGGCCGCAATCCAAAGCTGCTCATGGATATTAAAGATGTGAGTGAAGTAAACCAGGTGGAATTGAGTGAACTGAAAGGCCCTGCCACATCGCAGGTATTTAAACAACTGAAGAAAGGAAATTAATGGATATGATTTTATTAGCAGTCGATTGGGCAATGGTGCTGGAGAAAACGATCTTCATTGCTGTCATTATCACTATTTCATTGGTGGTAGCCCTTTATATGACGTTTGGCGAGCGTAAAGTAGCGGCCTGGATCCAGGATCGTATTGGTCCTAACCGTGCAGGTCCGCTCGGTTTGCTGCAACCGCTGGCCGATGGCCTGAAAATGTTTTTTAAAGAAGAGATCATTCCTACTTCTTCCAATAAAGTATTGTTCATACTTGGCCCATCCCTGGCCATGATCACAGCCATGCTTACCAGTGCGGTAATTCCCTGGGGCGATAAACTGGAATTGTTTGGCCGTACTATTTCCTTACAGATCGCCGATGTAAATATTGGTATCCTGTATGTGTTTGGTATCCTCAGCTTAGGTGTATATGGTATTATGATTGGTGCGTGGGCAAGTAATAACAAGTTCTCACTCATGGGAGGTTTGCGTGCAGCATCGCAGATCATTTCTTATGAACTGGCAATGGGACTTTCGTTGATTGCATTGTTAATGATAACGGGTTCATTAAGTCTTGGCGACATGGTTCGCCAGCAGCAGGAAGGTCTGTGGAATGTGATTGTGCAGCCCTTAGGCTTTTTAATTTTCTTAGTGTGTGCGTTTGCAGAATGTAACCGTACACCGTTTGACCTGGCAGAAGCAGAGAACGAGCTGATTGGTGGTTACCATTCAGAATATTCAAGTTTGAAGCTTGGTTTTTATCTCTTTGCTGAATACATCAATATGTTCATCAGCAGTGCTATTATGGCTACATTGTATTTCGGTGGTTACGATATCATTCCGTTTTATGATGAAAGTGCATGGGGCTTTTCAACAAATGTGATGGCATTACTGGGTGCAGCTGCACTCTTTGCAAAAATATTGTTCTTTATCTTCCTGTTCATGTGGGTGCGTTGGACCATTCCACGATTCCGTTATGATCAGTTGATGGATCTTGGCTGGAAAAAATTAATTCCACTTGCTTTGGTGAATATGCTTGTAACAGCAGCCGTAATATTATTGCTTAAGAAATGATTAAGGGACTGATGAATAGAATTGTTACAGTACAAGTGTGCGAATCATTCACTGGATGATTCGAAGGCAACAGCAGAAGATGAAAGAACAAGATTTGACAACAAAAAATACATTTGCGAACTTTTTTAATAAACGTTGATGCAATTAACAAACAGAGCGAAGCAGGTTGATCGAAAGCCGTTGAACATTGCGGAGAAAATTTATCTACCGGCAGTGTTGAAAGGGATGGGCATCACCTTCTCTCATATTTTTAAAAAGAAAGCAACGATCAAATTCCCGGAAGAAACAAGACCATTCAGTCCTGTGTTCCGTGGATTGCACATCCTCAACCGTGATGAAGAAGGAAGAGAGAATTGCACGGCTTGTGGTTTGTGTGCTGTTGCCTGTCCGGCAGAAGCCATTACCATGGATGCGGCAGAACGCCTACCCGGTGAAGAACATTTGTATCGTGAAGAAAAGTATGCAGCCAAGTACGAGATCAACATGCTCCGTTGCATTTTCTGTGGTTTGTGTGAAGAGGCTTGTCCGAAAGATGCGATTTATTTAACGGAAACATTTGCACCGGCTAATTACAGCCGTCAGAGTTTTATTTACGGAAAGGATAATCTGGTTATTCCTCACCCGAAAGAAAACCCTGAAGCATTTACAAAAGCAAAAGGATTAATTGACGAACGTAAGGCGAAAGCCAAACAACAGACTACCGAATAAACATGAGTATTACTGAAATATTATTCTGGTTCCTGAGTGCATTAGCAGTTGGTGCCGCATTGATGATGGTGTTCAGCAAAAACCCGGTGTACAGCGTATTATGGCTTATCGTGGTGTTCTTCGCTATTTCCGGCCATTATATTTTACTGAACGCACAGTTCCTGGCAGTGGTAAACATTATTGTATACGCCGGTGCTATTATGGTATTGTTCCTGTTTGTGATCATGTTGATGAACCTCAACGCCGATACGGAACCGCAAAAGAACAAATGGCTGAAGATAGCCGGAGCTATTGCAGGTGGTTCTTTGTTGCTGGTGTTCATTGCCGCACTTCGCCAAAGTGACGATGTGATCAAAGCACAGGTGAGTGCAGGTGGCGAAGCCGGACTCATTAAAGTGTTAGGTAAAACTTTGTTTACCGATTATGTACTGCCATTTGAAATCAGCAGTGTGTTGTTCTTAAGTGCCATGGTGGGTGCTGTTGTAATAGGAAAGAAAGGGGATTAAAAGAAAGCTGCAAGTTTTGAGCTGTTAGCTGCAAGCTTGCTGTAACTATATTTTAAGATTTTGCTAGAAGCTAATAGCTAAAAGCTAATATTTTATGCCGATCAATTATTATATCATTCTTGCAGTTGCGCTGTTCAGCATTGGTGTGGCGGGTGTATTAACACGCCGCAATGCCATCATTATTTTTATGTGTATAGAATTAATGTTGAATGCTGTGAACCTGTTGCTGGTGGCTTTTTCAAAAATGCATGCAGAAACTACCTTGGCAGTTAGTCCATCGGCAGTAACAGGCGTGGAAGCTCAGTTGTTTGTGTTCTTTATTATGGTGGTGGCTGCAGCTGAAGTTAGTGTGGGGCTTGCCATTATTGTAATGCTGTACCGGAACATTCGCAGTGTGGATGTAAACTTTTTGAACAGACTTAAACATTAAGAAGGATGTAAGAAATAAGAGGTAAGATTTGTTGTTGACGTTCTTACTTCCTGCTTCTTACTTCATACCTCAAGTATTATGAAGAGTATTATCGACTTGGTTTATTTAGTACCGTTGTTTCCGTTGATCGGGTTTCTGATCAATGGGTTGGGAAGAAACTATCTCAGCAAATCGCTCAGCGGTATCATTGGCAGTACTGTTATCCTTGCCTCTTTTGTGGTGAGCCTGCTCATCTTTAATGCAACAAGAGCAGAAGATTTTACAGCTGTTACTGTTGAGCTGTTCAAGTTTATCCATGTTGGAGATCTGAATATTCCGTTTGCATTCCAGGTTGATCAGCTTTCAGCGTTGTTTCTGTTGGTGATTACAGGTGTAGGGTTTTTAATTCACTTGTATTCTACCTCATACATGCATGAAGAGGCAAGTCATCACTTTGCCCGCTACTTCGCTTACCTGAACCTATTTGTGTTCAGCATGTTGTTGCTGGTGCTGGGTGCTAACTATCTCATCATGTTCATAGGTTGGGAAGGTGTAGGCCTTTGTTCTTACCTGCTGATCGGTTATTGGTTTAAAAATGTGAACTACGGGAATGCTGCACGTAAAGCCTTTGTAATGAACCGCATTGGTGATCTTGGCTTTCTGCTTGGTTTATTCTTCATTATTCAACAGTTTGGATCGCTTACTTACGTTGATATATTTAAAGAAGCCAGCGGCATGTTCCATGGCGATTCTATCCTTGTTATCATTACATTATTGCTTTTTGTTGGTGCGACAGGTAAGAGTGCACAAATTCCTTTGTACACCTGGTTGCCAGATGCGATGGCTGGTCCAACACCTGTATCAGCACTCATCCACGCTGCAACCATGGTTACTGCCGGTATTTATATGATTGCACGCAGCAATATTTTATATACACTGGCTGGCGATGTTACACAAACAGTTGTAGCGGTAGTTGGTTTGGCAACAGCCATACTTGCTGCAACCATTGCCATCAAACAAAACGATATTAAAAAAGTACTGGCTTACTCAACGGTTAGTCAGCTGGGTTATATGTTCCTTGGTTTGGGTGTGGGTGCATATACAGGTGCAGTGTTTCATGTAATGACACATGCATTCTTTAAAGCGCTTTTGTTCTTGGGTGCAGGAAGTGTTATTCATGCCATGCATCACGAACAGGATATTCGTAAAATGGGCGGACTGGCAAAGAAACTTCCCATCACACACATTACATTCCTGCTGGGTTGTATTGCCATTGCCGGTATTCCTCCGTTCAGCGGCTTCTTCTCAAAAGATGAAATACTGGTACATGCCTTTGCAAAAAATCCGGTGTACTACATTATTGGATTGGGCGGTGCTTTAATGACTGCCTTCTATATGTTCCGTTTATATGCAATGACGTTTAAAGGAACGTTCCGTGGCACGCATGAGCAGGAACATCACCTGCACGAAAGCCCATGGCAAATGACCTTGCCATTAGTGGTATTGGCATTTCTCGCTGTAGTTGCAGGTTTTGTAGGTATTCCGGAGTTATTTGCTGCTGATGCGCACAAACTCGAACATTATTTAGCGCCTGTTTTCAAAGCATCAACTGATGCAGCAGAAGCACATCATCTGTCGCATAAAACGGAATATATTTTACTGGCAGTAAGCTTAACGCTGATTGCTATATCCATCCTGTTTGCAGTAAACCGTTTCAGCAAAAATCCTGAAACAGGCGAACCGGAAGGTTTTGGAAAAGTGCTGGCAAACAAATGGTATGTAGATGAGTTGTACGATAACATCATCAGCAAACCATTAAATGCATTGGGTGTGTTATTTAATCGTGTTGTTGAAAAGAGTGGTATTGATGGTCTTGTGAATGGTGTTGGAAAGAGTGTGCAGTGGGGTGGTCGCCAGTTACGATTATTACAAAGCGGGCAGGTAGGATCTTATGTGTTGTGGATGGTGTTGGGTATCCTCGTTTTGTTCGTTATTACAATCAAAATCCTTAATTAAACCAGGCATATCTGTTTTATGATCGCATTATTGTTGATATTGGTTCCGTTGGTTGGTGGATTGGTTTCATTTTTCCTGAAAGGTGATGGCCAGGCAAAAACATGGAGTTTTCTTGTGTCGCTGATTTCATTGGCGGCAATTACGTACGGTGTTATTACAAACAACGAAGCGGCAAAAAGTTTTCATGCAGAGTGGTTGCCCATGCTTGGTGCAAGCTTTGCATTAAAGATGGATGGCGCCAGCACTTTACTTTGTTTGTTGGGTGCGTTAAGCTATCCCATCATTTTTGCATCCACCTGGAAATCGAGTTACAAATCGCCCAATAGTTTTTATGGATTGATGTTGCTGGCACAAGCTGGTATACTGGGTGTGTTTGTAGCAGCAGATGGTTTACTGTTCTATTTCTTTTGGGAACTGGCGTTGATTCCTGTGTATTTTCTCTGCAGTAAATGGGGCGGCGAAAAACGAATTGCAGTTACATTCAAATTCTTCATTTATACATTCATCGGTTCATTGTTGATGTTGGTTGGATTACTCTACATGTATTATCAAACCAAAGATGCATCTTTTGCAATGGAATCGCTGTATGCAGTAAATCTTACAGGTGGAGAAGAAACATGGTTGTTTTGGTTATTCTTTATTGCATTTGCTATTAAGATGCCGGTATTTCCTTTTCATACCTGGCAGCCCGATGCGTATGAACAATCGCCAACAGCAGTAACCATGGTGCTAAGTGCATTGATGGTGAAGATGGGTTTATTTGCAGTTGTTCGTTGGTTACTTCCATTATTCCCTGAAGCAGCTGTTGAATTTGATAACGTAGTGATTGGCTTAAGTGTAATAGGTATGGTGTATGCCAGCATTATTGCCATGCAGCAAGACGATATTAAACGCCTGATTGCTTATTCATCCATTGCGCATATTGGTTTAATGAGTGCAGCCTTGTTTGTAAATAACGAAAGTGGTTTGCAGGGTGCTATCATTCAGTTCTTCAGTCATGGTGTAAACGTACTGGGTATGTGGATCGTGGTAGAACTTATTGAACGCAGATTTGGCACACGCAAAATGAGTGAGCTGGGTGGTCTTGCACAAAAGGCACCGGTATTAACCATTTTGCTGGTGATCGTTTCATTGGCAAATGTGGCATTACCGCTTACCAATGCATTCATCGGCGAGTTTTTAATGTTCAATGGCTTGTTTAAATTCAATGTGTGGTATGCAGCAGTGGGCGGTTTAAGCATCATCCTGAGTGCGATCTATACATTGCGTATGATCCAGAAGGTATTTTATGGTGATGAGAACAGCTTAACTGCTTCCAATGCTGATATCAGTTTTGTAGAGAAAGCAGCATTGGCAGTAATTGTAGTAGCCATTTTTGTAATGGGTGTGTATCCTTCTCCAGTGTTGAACTTAACCAAGGATACAGCAACTTTTATACTGGGAATCTTTCAATAAACTTTTTAACACAGTACGATGAACCTGATTTTATTTTCGGCGATTTGGGGTGTGGTGATGATGTTCAGTGGTATTTTCCTGAACAGCAAATCGGCGGCCAAAACTGTAGCGCTTATTGGTGCAGTTGCTTTATTAGTAGGGAATATTTTTGATCTCAGTGGAAAAATGCTCATCAACAGCAACTTTAATGGTATGCTGCAATATGAACGTTTTGGGTTGTTATTCTTAACCGTATTGGTACTTGCTCTTATCATTTACATATTGTTGAACGGTAAAGCGGTTGAAGCAGTAGGGAAACATCCGTTCGAATATTTTGCGTTGATCTTTTTTATCATGAGCGGTGCAGGTCTTGTAGCACTGTTCAACAACCTGCTGATTCTCTTCATTGGTATTGAAATTGTTTCGATTCCTTTATACATTTTAACTGCAGCAGATAAACGAAATTTAAAGAGCAACGAAGCCGCATTGAAGTATTTCCTGATGGGTTCTTTCTCAACAGGCATCATGCTCATGGGTATTGCGTTCCTGTATGGTGCAGCAGGTTCGTTTCAGTTAGAACGTCTGAGCATGGTTGCAACCGAAGGATCATCTGTGTTTGTTGTGATTGGCATCCTGATGGTGATGGTGGCATTGGCGTTTAAAGTGTCCGCAGCACCGTTTCATTTCTGGACACCCGATGTATATGATGGTGCCCCTACAGTGTTCACTTCATTTATGGCCACTATTGTAAAAGCAGCCGTGTTCATTGGTTTTCTTAACCTGTTCATTAATGCATTTGCAGGCAAAGCAGAAAGCTGGAAACTTACTGTGGCAATCATAACAGCACTCACATTATTTATCGGAAACGTTACAGCCGTGTACCAGCAAAGCGTAAAACGTATGCTGGCTTACTCCAGTATTGCGCAGGCAGGGTTTATGATGTTTGCGGTATTTGCCATCAACGATATGTCGAAACAAGGCCTGTTGCTTTATGCTGCTGCTTATTGTTTTGCAACCATTGGCATTTTTGCAGTATTGGTACGCATGAAAGATTATACGTTTGACGGGTTTAACGGCTTGGCTAAAAAGCAACCGCTCGTTGCTTTGGTGTTAACTGTTTGTCTGTTGTCCCTGGCGGGTATTCCACTCACTGCAGGTTTCTTTGCCAAATATTATGTATTGGCAGCTGCGGTTAAAACAGGTTCTTACCTCTGGTTGGTGATCTTTGCAGTGGTGATGGCTGCGGTTAGTGTGTACTATTATTTCCGTGTAATACAGGCCATGTATTTCAAAGAAGGAGAAGCACAGGAAATTGAAGTAACAGCGCCGTTTAAGGGCTTGCTTGTGGTTGTGGCAGCAGTTGTAGTGATCTTAGGTGTCTATCCGAGATTATTGACAGATATGCTTTTTATGTTCTGATGTAAATAATTCCCGATCATATTTGCAAACCCCGGTTTTTCCGGGGTTTGCCGTTTATAGAAAGGGCTTGTAAATAACGGCAGCTTTCTTAATTTCGGGGTACTGCAGTACAGCTTCTGCAACTGTTGCAGCAAAACATTATGACATTCTCCGACATCTTATCATTGGCATGGCGCACCACACGTTCAAATAAATTACGGACAGGTATTACTGTGTCCATCATTGCATTTGGTATCATGGCGCTTATTGGTATCATTACTGCTATTGAAGCAATGAACCAAAGCCTTTACGAAAACTTCTCCATTCTTGGTGCAAACTCCTTCAGCATAAGGTTTAAAGAGCGGAATATCCGTTTTGGTGGAGGGTCAAACAGTAATCTTACCCGTACAAAAAAAGGAAGTAAGCAGCGCAACTCAAATCTCGATCGCTTTATTACGTTTGATGAAGCAAGACAGTTTAAAGAGCAGTTTGGTTTTCCGGCAACAGTAAGTATATCAAAATTTGCAAGCGGCAACTCCACGGTGTTTTTTGAAAACGAAAAAACGAACCCAAATGTGCGGGTGATTGGTGGCGATGAAAATTATTTGATCAACAGCGGCTATACATTAGAGCAAGGACGTGATTTTAATAAACTTGATGTAGAGAGCGGACGTAATGTGGTCATCATTGGCAGTGATCTAGTACGCAAATTGTTCAAAGGCCGCTCGGCTTATGCAATAGGTAAACTCATCCGCATTGGTAATAACCGCTACCGCATTATTGGTGTATTAAAGGAAAGAGGTGCCAGCTCATTTCTTTCGTTAGACAATTTATGCCTGGTTACGTATAACAATGTAAGAAGAGTATTCAGCAGTTCGGGCAGTTACAATATTACCATCAGGGCAAATGAGTTTTCGCAAATGGATGCAGCGGTGGGAGAGGCAACGGGTGTATTCCGCCAGGCACGCCGGTTGAGTATTAAAGACGTTGATAATTTTTATGTTGACCGCAGCGACAGTATTGTGGAGATGTTTAAAAACACACTTCGTTATGTACGCTGGGCAGCATTGGTAATTGGTGCCATTACCCTGCTTGGCGCAGCTATTGGTTTAACCAACATTATGCTGGTGGCAGTAAGCGAACGTACAAGAGAAATTGGCCTTGCTAAATCAATCGGTGCAAAGAGCAGCAGTATCCGCACACAGTTTTTGTGGGAGAGTATTCTTATCAGTTTACTTGGTGCATTCTTTGGAATTGTGCTTGGCATCCTTGTGGGAAATCTTGCTGCTATCTTCTTCAAAACAGGGTTTGTTGTGCCGTGGTTATGGGCATTGATCGGTACCATAATCTGTTTCTTTACCGGATTGGTTGCAGGTCTTTATCCAGCAAGTAAAGCAGCTAAACTTGATCCTATTACTGCATTGCGATATGAGTAAAGCGAGTTTATTATTAAATACAAAAAGAGCGCCGCTTCAATTTGAAGCGGCGCTCTTTTATACGTAATTCTGAAACGATTATTTCTTTTCCAGAATTTCTGTGATACGATCACTCAAATCCTGCAAGTGCAGTTTCGTCATGTTGTCTGTTGTTAAAGGCAGAGCAACTTTAATATCGTTACGCAGTGTACGCAATGTTCCTTTCAGGATTGAATACGCATCCGTGTTCTTTACGTTCAGCGAAGGCGATACCTGGAAACTGATGCTAATACCACCGCCCAATGTAAGTGGTGATGCGCCACCGGGTAACAATGAAATGATGCGTTCAACAAACATCTTTTGCAGGTTACGGCGGTAAACGTCTGTTGCTTTACGGTTATACACTTCACTGAAAATACCACGACGAAGATCATCCATTACTTCTGTTGCTTTGTAAGCATTGTTGCCTAATGCAGCTTCTGCAGCAAACAGTTTGGTCATGGTTGATGAACTTACAATGCGGTTGAGGATAGCTTCCTGCCTGATGCCGATGATCGTTTGCGGATTGATACCGGTGCGGCTGAATATATCATTATTGATCAGCCATGTTGGTGTACTGAACAGTTGCTGATTCAGGAATGTCATCGCTTCTTTCTGTACAGATTTAGGCGTAAACTCATAAACCGCTCCATCCTGTTCGGTCATTTTTGGTGTTTCATAAATACCACCAATGTTTTTTGCAACATGACCCATGTAACGGCCAAACTGTGTTTGTACCTGGTTGTACATTTCATCTAAGCCATCATAGCTTTCGTTTGGCTGTTTGGTCCAGTTGATGAGGTTAGGCACAATACGCTGCAGGTTTTTTATACCATAGCTACTTGCTTTCATTGCATCGTTACCTAAATCTTCGTTTTGTGAACGGGGATCATCAGGGTTTGTTTCTGTACCAAACCATAAACGCTTATTCTTTAAACGTTCAGTAGTCATTTTTTGCAATACAGGAACTTCTGCTTCTGCAGTTTTGTAATCAGGCATCCAGCGGTAGCCCCATTCAATTGCCCATTTGTCATAATCACCAATGCGTGGGAACAAACCAAGGCGTGAGATATTATCTTCCGGCTGTGCAACATAGTTGAAACGTGCATAGTCCATAATAGAAGGCGTGTGGCCGTTTGCTTCAACCCATGCTTTGTTACGAAGACTGTCAACAGGAACGGTAGAAGAAGAACCGTAGTTATGACGAAGGCCAAGTGTATGACCAACTTCGTGTGATGATACAAAACGGATGAGCTGACCCATGAGTTCATCTTCAAAGATCATTTTGCGTGAACCGGGATCAACAGCTGCAGTTTGAATAAAGTACCAGTTGCGTAAAAGGCTCATAACATTATGATACCAGTTAATGTGGCTTTCCAGAATTTGTCCGCTGCGTGGATCGTGAACGTTAGGACCACTTGCATTCGCCACTTCACTTGGTTTGTAAACAATGGCGCTGAAACGTGCATCTTCTAAACTCCAGGTACTGTCTTCCTGCGGAGTAGGGGCTAACTTGCCCATGATAGCATTTTTGAAACCTGCTTTTTCAAAAGCAGCCTGCCAGTCGTTTACACCATCAATGAGGTATTTCACCCATTTTTTTGGCGTAGCAGGATCTATGTAATAGATGATCGGGTTTTTTGGTTCAACCAATTCACCACGTTTGTATTTTTCAATATCCTCATCTTTAGGTTCCAGTTTCCAGCGCACAGCCATTTGAATTTCTTTTACACCTTGTGGGTTTGCATCAAAGTCGGTATAACGACGGGTGAAGTAACCAACACGGGGATCAAAATATCTTGGCTTAGCCGGAGTTTTTGGTAAAAGTAAAATGGAGCTGTTCAGTTCCAGTGTAAAGTTGCCGCTTCTGCCAGCTGCTGCAAACGGATTTGCCTGTACACCGGGAGCTGCGCCACGGGTATATGTTTTAACCGTTTTTACTTCAATATTAATCGGGTACGATTTAATTGTGTTGATATATGATTTGTCGGGTTGAATTGCACCTAACTGAAGGCTCGATTTTGAACCCGGGTTAAAGAACAATACATCATTATCGCCCGATACAAAATCAGTCATATCAATAACTGTAGAACGAGTGTTAGTAACCGAATCTCTGCCAAATGCACTTACGTTGAACGTTTGCATAATTGGCTGAATGTTTGAGTTAACCACGGCTTTGTACATCCCGTTTTCATCTGTACCACGTTGATCGAAAGAAACTCTTCTCAGGAAAATTCTGTTGTTGGGGCCTTTCTCAAAACGGATCACATTGTTGTTAACAATATCGCCGGCATAACCTGAAAAGCCATTGCTGAGACCGGAAGCAGATTTGGAAATACGTGTTACAACAAGAATATCCCTGTTGAGCAAAGAATCAGGTAATTCAAAATACCATTTGTCATCAAGGAAATGCACCTTGAATAAACCTTCATCAGTTTTAGCCTTGTCTGTGATCACATCTTTGTAAGGCTTTGGTGCTGTACGTTGTGCCGAAGGCATGCCCATCGGCATTTGTCCGGGAGCCCCGCCTGTTACCGGGGTTGTACCGCCCGGGCGGTTTTGGCCCACTGCTGCTGTTAAGCATCCTGCAAGCAGCAATGAAGCTAGAGTTACATTTTTCATCATACTTTAATTGGTTTAAAAAATCGTTTGAAGTTAACGGGATTACCCAAAACAGCAGAAATACAAAATGGGAACGGAAATAGAGAGGTACGAATGGACAATTGTGATAAACGGCACAAACGATTGCTGTGCAAACACAAAAAATTAAAATGGTTGGAAGTTGGTGAAAATAAATATTTCCCTAACTTGTGCCACCCACTAAGCGGGATTGGTTTGATTTGTTGAAAAGGAAATTTCATAGAATTGTACCACTATTAAACAATTAAAACTTACTTAATTAAAAACCAAAAAATCAATTGTCATGGCTGAAACTAAACCAACGGCAGCAAAGGCTGCAACTTCAGGTCAAGCAAAGCAGAGCAGCAACATTATCTCTTGGGTTGCCCCCATCGTGTGTCTTATTGCAGGTTATTTTATTTGGCGTCTTATCTTAGGTAACCCGAGTGGTTTTGAAAAGCCCGGTGAAGGTTGGTTCTGGCCAAAGCATCATGGTCCAAAAGGAGACTTGAATAAGATCTACGAAGGCGGTATCATCGTTCCTTTCCTTATTGGTTTGTTCCTGATGGTTATTGTATTCTCAATTGAGCGTTTCCTCACTATCAGCAAAGCAATGGGTGCCGGTAATGCTACTGATTTCATCCGCAAAGTGCAATACCACCTTGCTAATAAAAATATCGATGCTGCATTGGCAGAATGCGATAAGCAAAAAGGTTCTGTTGCAAACGTAATGAAAGCAGGGTTAAAGAAATATCGTGAAATGACAACAGCTGAAGGTCTTGATCATGATCAGAAAGTGGGTGCTATTCAAAAAGAAGTTGAGGAAGCAACTGCTCTTGAATTACCAATGTTGTCTAAAAACCTGGTATTCTTATCAACGATCACTTCACTCGCAACATTGATTGCCCTGTTAGGTACTGTATTGGGTATGATCCGTTCTTTCGGAGCCTTGGGTAGCGAAGGTGGTGGTGGTGATGCAAGTGCGCTTGCGGTAGGTATCTCTGAAGCCTTGTATAACACGGCACTGGGTATCGGTACATCATCTTTTGCGATGATCATGTACAATGTGTTTACAACTAAGATCGACTCTATCACTTATGGTATTGACGAAACAAGTTTCACATTGACACAAAGTTTTGCAACTCAGTACAAATAAGCTTACGCCAGCTGTAAATACGGCTGACAGTGTATGGAATTTTGTTGAAACTGAATCTAATAATTCAAAACTTTCAAGATAGTGTCAAAACTTAATAAAATAGCCAAGAAGAGTACATGGGTGGATATGACAGCCTTTGTGGATGTGTCGTTTCTGATCCTTACATTCTTCATGTTGGCAACGAAGTTCAAACCACCAGAAGTGGTGAAGATTGAAAATCCGAAATCTGTTTCTTCTGATAAAGTTGCAGACAAGGATGTATTCAAAGTAACATTTGATAATGAAGGCAGGGTCTTTATCAGCTTCAGCGCTGATAAAGAGGGCAGAGAAAATGCTCAGCTCACTGCAGAAGTTTTAGGCAGGCAAAAAGGGTTGAACTTATCACCTGCTGAAATTTCAACCTTCATCAAGTTTTCCGCCGGAGGTATTGGCGTTCCTGTAGGTCAACTAAAAAGCTTTTTGGCTTTAAGTGACGAAGACTACAAGAAATTCAAACAACCTGGTATTCCTGTAGCAGACACATTAAATAATCAGTTGAACGATTATCTGAATGCATTAATTACAGGAAAAGGTGGCAAAAAGCCTGCAAACATTATGCTTAATGGTGACAATGCAACGAAATACCCTTACTTTAAAAATGTACTTACTGCATTTAAAAAGAATGGCATCTTCTCGTTCAAACTCATCACTGCAATGGAAGGTGTACCGGTAGGAACACCACTTTACCAGAAGAATAATGCTCAGGCTAAATAACAAGCACGCATACTTTAACTTTTTAAAAATTGAACAATGGCAGATTTAGGACAGGATTCCGGTGGTGGTGGCCATAAGAAAGGCCCGGGGGTCAAGAAACAGGCCCGTAAAGATGCCCGTGTTGACATGACGCCCATGGTGGATCTTGGGTTCTTGCTCATTACGTTCTTCATCTTTACCACAACCATCAGCAGCCCTAAAGCGTTTAAGCTGAATGTTCCTGACGATAGCGCCAAGGACGAAGAGCAAACGCAGGCAAAGGCTTCAGGTGCGTTCACGGTAATGCTCAGTAAAGAAAACCACGTGTACTATTACGAAGGACAATTACAGCCGGACGGATCAAACTTTAAATCATCAAACTTTAAAGAAATCCGCTCTGAGTTGTTACGTAAAAAGCAAAATACCCCCGAAAAGGATTTTGTTGTGATCATTAAACCAAATGATGACGCTAACTATAAGAACGTGGTAGACATGTTGGATGAGATGCAGATATTAGAAATTAAGCGTTACGCTATTGTGGATATTGCCGAAGGTGAGAATGCTCTGATCAAGGTTACCGAAGGTGGTGGAGCACCTGCACCCGGCGGACAATAACGTATGGAATTTTAAACAATCCGCATCTAATACTAAACACAACTGTTAATTATGGAAGTAAATAAAATACTAAGTGCCGATTTTCTTGATATCCTGTTCGATGGCAGGAATAAGGAATATGGTGCTTATGAACTCCGCAAAAATTACCAGCGAAGGTTAACTATTGCATTATTGATCACAGCAGGCGTTGCTTTGCTGATTTTCCTCAGTGTAATTGTAGGCCGCAGCGTAGGTAAGGAAGACAAAAGCAAGGTGAAGGTGCAGGATGTAACCTTGGCCGACATTAAGCAGGAAGAGCCTCAAAAAATTGAGCCACCTCCCCCGCCACCTCCAAAGCAGGAACCACCAAAAATTGAGATCACGAAGTTTACTCCTCCCAAAATCGTAGAAGATGAAAAGTTTGAGGAGAAAAATGAAGTGAAAGAACAGGAAGAAATTACCAACGTAGGTAAAATTGACCAGGAAGGTATTAAGGATCCTGAAGTTGTGAACCCTCCAAAAGTGGAAGAAGAAACAAAAGTAGTGGAGGCTCCTAAAGAAGATCCTAACCAGGTATTTACCAAAGTGGAAGTTGAAGCCCAGTTCCCCGGTGGTGAAGGTAAATGGAACCAATATGTACAACGTGAGGTTGAAAAAAATATTGACGACCTCGTGGACGACGGACAGGCCGGTACATGTGAAGTTCAGTTTATCGTGGATAAAGAAGGTAACGTAAGTAATGTGGAAGCATTAACCATGAAAGGTTCTAAACTGGCTGAAGTAGCGGTAAACGCTATTAAGCGTGGACCCAAATGGATTCCGGCTATTCAAAACGGTCGCCAGGTAAAAGCATGGCGCCGTCAAAAAATTACGTTCCGTCTTCCAGACGAACAACCCTAACAAGACCTTTTCAAGAAGGAATATACAAGCAAGCTCCCCATCGGTTTACCGATGGGGACTTTTTTTTACAGCCATTCAGAACAACGTTTTTCATTGTATGGAATTCATTGCATTAGCCATCTAAATAAAAACAACAATTATGGCTGCAATAGAAAACAACTCCGGGAAAAGAAACATCCGCATCGACTTTGCACCAATGGTTGACCTCGGGTTTCTGCTGATCACTTTTTTCATTTTTACAACTTCTTTATTGGAACCAAAAGCATTTGGTTTACACTTGCCTGATGAAGGAGATGGTACATTGTCTCCTTTATCATCTACCATCACCCTTACCATGCATGCAAATGGTGCTGTTGATTATCTGGAAGGAAATGAAACGAACGTGCTTGCAAAGGGTACTGCCTTTCTTTATGGCAAACCATCATTGCGTGAGCACCTGCTTGAAAAGCGCAAGCGTATTATTGCACAGGCAGGAAACGATGAACAGTACACGGTGCTGATTAAACCAACTGCTCAAACCAACTATAAAGAGGTTGTGGATATGCTGGACGAAATGACCATTACTGGTATTAAAAAATATGTGCTGATGGACGACAAAAAGTAGATGAACATGGTGAATCTCATGTATCGGGTTATTTTTGCAGCATGCTTGGAAAATTATCTGGTTGGGACGATACAATTGTTGCGCTTGCAACACCGCACGGCGTTGGTGCTATTGGCGTAATTCGTTTAAGTGGTCCTAATGCAATTGATATTGTGAACCGCATATTTCCTTCAAAAGACCTTGCTAAGCAAGCGTCGCATACAATTCATGTGGGTTTATTGAAGGATGAAGAAAAGGTCCTTGATGAAGTTGTCGTATCGCTGTTTAAAAATCCGAAAAGTTATACGGGTGAAGATGTGATTGAAATTTCCTGCCATGGCTCACCATTTATACAAGAACAGGTAATCAATACCATTGTAAAATATGGTGCCCGTTTAGCAAAACCGGGCGAGTTTACACAAAGAGCTTTTCTGAAAGGTAAACTTGATCTTACGCAGGCCGAAGCTGTTGCAGACCTGATAGCAAGTAATACTGAAGCATCTCAAAAAACAGCATTGCATAATATACGTGGTGGATTTTCAACTGTATTAAAAGAGTTGAGGGAGCAATTGATTTCTTTTTCAGCGTTGATTGAACTGGAACTTGATTTTAGCCAGGAAGATGTTGAGTTTGCAGACCGTTCAAAATTTCATGAACTTATCCAGCATTCGCAGAAGGTAACTGCTGAGCTTTTACAATCTTTTCAGTTAGGTAATGTCATCAAGAATGGTGTAAGCGTAGCAATAGTTGGCAAACCCAATGCCGGCAAATCCACTTTGCTGAATACATTGCTGAATGAGAATAGAGCGATAGTAAGCGACATAGCAGGTACAACAAGAGATACGATTGAAGAAGTGTTGAATATTAACGGTATCCTTTTCCGGCTTATCGATACAGCAGGTATTCGTAAGAGTACAGATGCCATTGAAGTGATAGGTGTTGAAAAGAGCATGGAAAAAATGCAGCAGGCCGATCTTGTACTTTATCTGTTTGATGTGAACGCAGAGTCGCAAACAGAACTGGAAGCGGCATTGCTGCAGGTGCAACAACAGAATAAAAATTACCTGCTCATCGGAAACAAAGTAGATGTGATGGGAGAGGATGCTGCCCAGCAAAAATTTTCCGGCGATGAGGTATTGTTTATTGCTGCAAAATCGCACAGGCACATTGATGTGCTGAAAGAGCGCTTGACAGATAAAGTAGTACAGGGAACAGTGCAAACAGAAAACACGATTGTTACCAATTCAAGACACTATGCAGCCTTGCAGGAAGTTGAAAAATCACTTACTGATATAAAGGCAGGACTTGATAATAATTTACCCGGTGATCTGCTAGCATTGGACATTCGCCGTTGTTTACACTTTTTAGGTGATATAACAGGTGAGATTACAAATGAAGATCGGTTGGATTATATCTTTAGTAAGTTTTGTATCGGAAAATAATCTGCTGTGCTCATCTGCTCACGCAAATTCAAATTGCTGTTGATTTGTAAAAAATCAACTCCTGCTACCTGCTATCGCATTGTTTTGCGATGTTTTAGTTGAAGTTGCCTGTTTGTTGGTTGTTAAGGAGCAAAGCTGTTTTTTAGCGATTTGTTTTCAAATCCTGTTTTAAGTCCCGGCGGGTTGTCAATAAGAGATCCGCCTGATGACTGGGATTTATAGGTTTGCTTATTATTTTCCTGTTTACCTTCTCTTTCTGTTTGTAAAGGAGATTGCAGAATAAGATGTGTTTCGTTTGAGCCGGAAAAATAATGCAGGTTCATTATATAAGTCACGGGCTCTAACTTCCAACTGCC
>NZ_CAMLGT010000004.1 GCF_946479605.1 uncultured Lacibacter sp. | reverse complement strand
ATGAAATCGCATACAGAAAAACCACATAAAAATGCTGGTACTTGTGTGCAGGTTTCCATACCTGCGTGCTGCATTGGCGCAGTAAGGGGCTACGTGCAATATCATCATCCATTCCATCTACATTGGTATAGGTATGGTGAATAATGTTGTGTTTAAATTTCCAGATAAAAGCATTGCCACCTAAAGCATTGATGGAGTAACCTAAGATTGTGTTTACCCATTTTTTACGACTGTAACTTCCATGACAGGCATCGTGCATCACATTAAATCCTATACTGGCAGATGCAAAGCCCAACAAAGCACACAACACTAATGCTGCCCATACCGGCATTGAAACGGTTAACAACAACGTGTAAATGAGAATTGCTGACGGAATAAGTACAATTGTTTTCAGGTACAATTTAAAATTACCTGTTTTTCTGATGGATGCCTGAGCAAAATATTGTTCTACTGATTGCTTGAGATCTGCAAAGAAAACTGCACTGGAATTATTAAACGAGACTTTGGCCACTTGCTGAATTACTGTCATTTTAAATCAAAACGACTACGACAGTGCGTGAAGATAACGTTTATCGACCAGTAAACCCGTTTTAACGAGCGATAATAACAAAGCTTTACAGGAAACTAATTAACCTTGAAAGGAGCAATCATCTCAAACATGGGAATGTTTACTTTAAATTGCTTTTTTGCATGAAGGTTTTCCATCGTGTAATTGCCTTCCATCTTTCCCATATCAGTTTTCAGGTTGCAGCCACTCACATACTGGTATTGATCACCTGGAAGAATAACAGGCTGCACCCCCACTACTCCATCGCCATCTAATTCCTTATAAGAACCGTTACTGTCGAAAATATTCCAGTGGCGTTGCAACAATTTAACCGGGAACGTATTATTGTTTTCAATGGTAATACGGTATGCAAACATAAATTCAGCAGCAACCGGATCGCTGTACTCCGGTTGGTAGTATGTTTCCACACTTACCTTAACGCCTTCTGAAATTTTGAAAACCATATTGTAATTTGCTATAAAAATAATCGAAATTCACAGAAATACAGCTATTCGTTCTGAGAATATAAAAAACAAAGGTTATGCCTAAGTCAACTCATAAATACACAAACGGTGAAGTAACAATCGTATGGAAACCTGATGTATGCATTCATTCTACGCTTTGCTGGAAAGGCTTAAAAGAAGTGTTTAACCCTAAGTTGCGGCCGTGGATTGAACCAACAGGTTCCAGTACTGAAAGAATTATCGAACAAATACGTAAATGTCCGAGCGGCGCATTAAGTTTTTTCATGAACAGCGATGAAACTACAGAAGAGTAACATCACATAAGCGAACGCAGCTCACTCTGTTATTTATCAAACCACCAGCCGATATTGGTTTTACTCATGAGCCATGTAACAGACATGCCTGCTACCAACACAGAAGAAACCACCATTAAGATGATCGCTCTCTTTTTCTTACGGCGGCGGCTGCTTGAACCGGAAGCATCGTAAAACAGGAAAAAGCTCCAGATCAATGCCCCAAATGAGAGAAAGAAGAAAAACTTGAAGAGCTCAAGTCTTGCAGTGTATGCGCCTAAAAGGATAAATGACAACACGGGTTAGTTGGTTTAATGATAGTATGTTGGTTAATGTAAAAATACCTGATTTGATGGAATTGCTGCAAACGGCTATCCCGATTTTTTTGTTTTGCTGTAGCCGTTCTTCAACAGAAATTGCAGCACTCTGTCCCGCTGATCGCCCTGCACAATAATTTCGCCATCTTTTACCGAGCCGCCTGTACCACAAAAGTTTTTCAACTGCTTACCCAGCTTTTCAGCATCATCATCAGTGCCAACAAAACCATCAACCAATGTTACTGTTTTCCCTGCACGATGTTTGGTTTCAAGTTTCACCCGCAGGTTTTGCTGTGCCGGAGCTAATGTATCCTGTTGTTCACGTTCTTGTTCCTCAAAACGGAAATCAGGATCAGTACTGAATACAAATCCCCTGTTGTCGGGTTTATTTTTCTTACTCATGGCTTTATTGTTAACGTTCAATAACAGCTTTTAAACTCAGATCAAGGCTGCGGGCCTGATGTATTAATGCACCCACACTTATAAAGTCAACACCGGTAGATGCAAAAGTTTCAATATTGTTCAGGTTAATACCGCCACTTGCTTCGGTTTCAACCTTACCGTTAATTAATGCAATGGCCTCTTTTACCTGCTCAGGCGTAAAATTATCAAGCATAATACGGTTGGCTTTACCGGTTACAAGCACACGCTTTACATCATCAAGGTTTCGTGTTTCCACTTCTATTTTCAATCCCGGTTTTACAGTCTGTACATAATTCCAGGCTTTCTCAACAGCAGCTTCTATACTCCCACAGTAATCAATATGATTATCCTTCAGCATGATCATATCATATAAAGCAAACCTGTGATTATAACCGCCTCCTATTGCCACTGCTTCTTTTTCCAGCAAACGGAAATTAGGAGTCGTTTTACGTGTATCGAGTATACGTGTTTTATAGCCTTTCAGTTTATCAGAATAGGTTTTTGTAAGTGTGGCAATGCCACTCATTCGTTGCATACAATTCAACACGAGCCGCTCGCATTGCAAAATGGTATGCACATTTGCTTCTACATCAAACGCCGTTTCACCGGGCTGCATTGTATCGCCATCTTTTTTGTATGGATGAAAAACGATATCGGGCTGCTGAAAACGAAAGATAGCTTCGGCCACCTTCATACCGGCAAGCACACCTGCTTCTTTAATTTTCAATACAGCCTTACCCTTTGCTTCAGGTGAAATTGAACTGAGTGTTGAATGATCGCCTTCACCAATATCTTCTTTTAATGCCGAAGCAATGAGTTGCTGCAGCAGCTCATCGTAATTTGCTACCATGCCACAAAACTAATGGAATCATGGTTTATGCTTATGCATAAAAAAGCCCTCCGCCAACCGGAGGGCCTCATGTGCTTATCTTCCCAATTTGCTTTGTAATTAATTCTTTTGTTCAAACTCAACACCCTGTATCAACTGCTTATCACCTTTGGTACGCATATAAACCGTTGTACGGTAAGTACCACCGGCAGTTGTTAATGTGCCAATGATAAAGTTGGAGGATGGGTTGCTGCCTGAGTGCTGTAATTCAAAAGCACGGACTTTATTCAGATTAAAGAAATCCTTGATCACCAGCTCCGCCTGACCTTTGCTGAAGGAGTTGCTTTTGCCAGGTACAGATACGTCAATCGTGTTATCGAAATACTTCGACATTTTTTCAACATTACCGGTTTTAAGCGCCGTCACAATATCATCCTTCTGTGTAAAGGACACAAGGAACACAGACAGAAAAAACAGGATGGTTGTTTGTAAAAGGTATTTTGTTTTCATACCGCAAGATTTTATTGATGTATAACGAAAAACATGCCACAAAAACACTATTCAGACGCATAAAGTGGACTGTTCGTTGTCAGGTTTCGTAATCAAATGATTTTGACTCAAATAAAGTAATTTTGGCGGTATGACAAAGAAAAAAGCAATTCTAGTAATAATGGACGGATGGGGACTGGGACCAACACTTTCTGCAGATGCCATCCAAAATGCCAATGCCCCATTTGTAAAAAGTCTTTACAGCCAGTACCCTAATACCACTTTAACCACCTGTGGCGAAGCAGTTGGGCTGCCCGACGGGCAGATGGGAAACAGTGAAGTTGGCCACCTGAACCTTGGTGCCGGCCGCATTGTGTACCAGGAACTCCAGCGTATTCATGTAGCTGTAAGAAGTGGTGAATTTGCAGCCAACAAAGCCCTGAATGACAGTATTGATCATGCTCTGAAAAACAATAAAACCCTTCATATCATCGGTTTGGTAAGTGATGGTGGTGTACATTCCCACACCAGTCATTTGAAAGCAATCACCAGTTTGTGTAAAGAAAAAGGATTAACAAACGTATTGATTCATGCCTTTACTGATGGCCGGGATACCGATCCTAAAAGCGGGCTTGGTTATCTCACCAATCTTCAAAAGCACTTAACAGAAACCACTGGTGTTATTGCTAGTATTACCGGAAGGTATTATGCTATGGACCGAGACAAACGATGGGAGCGTGTAAAACTGGCCTACGATGCGTTGGTAAATGGTGTTGGCGAAAAAGCTGATGATGTGTTGAAAGCAGTTGAAGCATCTTACAGCAACAATGTTACAGATGAGTTCTTAAAACCCATTATTAATGCAACTGTTTCCAGTGGAACAATTAAAGAAGATGATGCGGTGATCTGTTTCAATTTCCGTACTGATCGTTGCCGTGAAATTACCCAGGTGTTAACACAGCAGGACATGCCGGAGTTTGGTATGAAAAAACTAAACCTGCATTACACCACCATGACGGAGTATGATAAAACATACAAAAACGTACACGTCATTTTTGCTACAGATAACCTTTCAAAAACATTGGGTGAAGTATTGGAACAGCACGGACGCACACAGATCCGTATTGCTGAAACCGAAAAATATCCGCATGTAAGTTTCTTCTTCAGCGGTGGGCGTGAAAAGCCATTTGAAGGTGAAAAACGTATTATGATTCCATCGCCAAAAGTGGCTACGTATGATCTGCAACCTGAAATGAGTGCAATAGAAGTAACCGATGCTATTGTGCCGGAAATACAGGATGAAACCGCCGATTTTATTTGCCTGAATTATGCCAATGCTGATATGGTGGGACATACCGGCGTGTTCAGTGCTGCTATTAAAGCTGTTGAAACGGTAGATGCCTGTGTAAAACGAGTGGTAACCGCTGCATTGGATCATGGGTACACCGTGTTTCTTACGGCCGATCATGGCAATGCAGATTTCATGATCAATGAAGATGGTACACCCAACACCGCACATACCTTAAATCCGGTGCCGTTGTTTGTGATCGACCGTTCATGGAAAGGAACGGTAAAGCCCGGTAAATTGGGAGATATTGCACCAAGCATTTTAACCATAATGGGTCTACCCGTTCCGGTTGAAATGACGGGTGAAGTATTGATTTCATGACCATGCGTTTTGTAAAAACCATAACTGCAGTTTTACTCCTTTTTTTTATGCTGGTGCCATTGCTGGCACCGGTACTGCTGCAGTTACGGCAAAAGCATATTCAACATGAAATGCTGGAACGTCTCGAAAAAGAACAGCTTGTTACCCTACGGGTGAAAGCCAGGAATGTACAATGGGTAAAACCAGGAAAAGAAATTGCCATCGGTCATGAAATGTTTGATATAAAGAACATGGAAACTGATGGCGATGATCTTGTGCTTACCGGCCTTTATGATGCAGAAGAAAAAGCCTTAAAAAAACTGATCAGGCAACAATCGCAACAAGAATCAAAACAATCGAAACAAACTTTACAGCTATTATCCGCTTTAGGATTACCGGCAGAATCAGCTAACGTTTTTTCATATACTCCCCTGGCAGCAAACATCAGCAACCTGTTCAGGGAATCTTTTTATCACTCTCCTTTTCTGGGTTTTCTTACACCTCCGCCAAAACAGCATACGCTTTTTGTTTAATCTTTTTTTACAGCTCATCCTGCCTGCGTCCGGGTAAGGTATGCTGCTGCCTATCTGTTTACTCTGAACAATAAAACTGCATGAAACAATTCATATTCGTTGTCATGTTTGTTTTTCCTGTTTTGCTTGTGCATGCGCAAACGGAAACAAACAATGATTCAACGTTAAAGGAACTTGACGAAGTCATCATCTCCGTAAATAAGTGGGAGCTGAAGATGAACGAAGTGCCCAATAAGATCACCAAGATCAATAAACAACAAATACTTCGAAACAATCCACAAACAGCTGCAGATCTTTTAGCGCAAACCGGAGCAGTGTTTGTACAAAAAAGTCAGCTGGGCGGTGGCAGTCCAATGATACGTGGCTTTGCCACCAATCGTGTATTGCTAGTGGTTGATGGTGTACGCATGAACAATGCCATTTACCGAAGCGGTAATCTGCAGAATGTTATTTCAGTTGATGCCTTAGCACTTGAAACTGCCGAAGTGATCTTTGGCCCCGGTTCATTGATCTATGGCAGTGATGCTATTGGAGGCGTAATGGATTTTCATTCGTTGCAACCAAGATTAGCAACATCTGATGAACTGCTGGTAAGAGGTAGCGGCCTTGTGCGTTATTCATCAGCAAATAATGAAAACACCATTCATGCCGATGTGAATGTGGGAGAAAAGAAAATATCGTTCTTATCATCTTTCACCTTCAGCAAATTTGGCGATCTGAAGATGGGAAAGTTTGGCGGGCAGGATTCATACCTCCGTCCGGAATATGTTGAACGCATAAACGGCGTTGATGTCATTACAAAAAACAGTGATCCCCGTGTACAACGTTTCAGTGGATATGAGCAATTGAATCTCTTGCAAAAGATCAGGTTGAAACCAACACCACATCTCGATCTGCAATATGGGTTCACGTATGCAAAAACAGGTGATGCCCCCCGTTATGATCGTTTGATCCAGTATCGCAACGGCAATCTGCGTTTTGCTGAATGGAATTATGGTCCCATGATCTGGAATATGCATAACCTGCAGGTACTGCATACAAAAACAAACGGAGTGTATGATGAAGCAAAAATTACGATTGCCTATCAGGACTATGAAGAAAGCAGGATCGATCGTACAAGAAACAATCTTACCCGTAACAAACAGGCTGAAACGGTTGATGCAACAAGTATTAACATTGATGCAAATAAAGCAATTGGCAAAGGCCGTTTGTTTTACGGAGCAGAATATGTTTTTAATAAAGTAGGCTCAACAGGTATGCAAACAAACATCAACACTCGCACTACCAACCGGTATGTGAGCCGCTACCCCAATGGAAGTAAGTGGAGCACAACAAGTATATATGCAAGCTACAAGATCAATCTGCACGAAAAAGTTACAGCAACGGGAGGTCTACGCTACAGTTACAATACACTTAACGCAACATTCGACACAACCTTTATCAAGTTTCCATATAAACAGGCAAACATTGGTGAAGGTGCTGTTACTGGAAATGCAGGTGTTGTGTTTCGTGCTACTGAAAGCTGGCAGTTGAATGCTAATTTTTCAACCGGCTATCGTATGCCCAATGTGGATGATATTGGAAAGCTGTTTGAAAGTGCACCAGGTAATGTAACAGTACCCAATCCCAATCTACGTTCTGAGTATGCTTTGAATTACGAGATCGGGGTTATCAAAAACATCCAACAAAAACTGCGTATTGAATTAAACCTGTTTCATTCTTTACTCAGCAATGCAATTGTTCGCAGGCCATCAACATTCAATGGCAACGACAGCATTTTGTTTATGGGCGTAAAGAGCAGGGTTGAAGCATTGCAGAATGTGGCGAAAGCAACAGTTTGGGGTGTGCAGTTAAGTGCAGAAGTATTTATCACGAAACAACTTGCCGTGCAAACACATGCTAACTGGATAACCGGTAAAGAAACAGATGATGTAAATGACAAGCAGGTAGCCCTAAGACATGCTCCTCCTTTTTACGGAAGCACATTGCTGAAGTATAATCTGAAAAAAATCTTTGCCGAGTTGTCTGCTGTTTACAACAGTGAAATAGCAAACAGCCAGCTTGCTCCATCGGAACAGGCAAAGACAGATATTTATGCAAAAGATGCAAACGGCAAACCTTATTCGCCTGCATGGTACACACTCAACCTGAAAGCGGGCTGGCAACTAACAAAAATGCTAACCTTTACTGCAGGTTGGGAAAACATCAGCAATCAACGTTACAGATCTTACTCCTCCGGCATTGTGGCGGCAGGCAGTAACCTCATCATTTCGTTAAGAGCCGGATTTTAAATTAAACACTATGACACAGAAAATTGTAAAAAGAACAAGATGGTACAGAAAAATTCATCGCTGGGTTGCATCGGCACTTTTTGTCTTTTTTCTGTTCATTGCCGGCACGGGTTTGTTGCTTGGCTGGAAAAAAAATAGCAATGGCTATTTACTGGCCGATTCACGAAAAGGAGTCAGTACTGATACGAAAGAGTGGCTTTCGGTTGATTCGCTTCAGTCTATTGCAGTAACGTTGTACAAAGACAGTATGAACAGTAAAGGTGAAGCAACAATCGACAGGATTGATTTTCGTCCATCGAAGGGTATGGTAAAATTTGTATTTGCAGAAAAATACCATGCCATCCAGCTTGATTGTAAAACCGGTGCTCCACTGCTGTTTGAACGACGAAGAGCTGACTTCATTGAACACCTGCACGATGGTACTATACTTGATATTTTGTTCAGCACCAAAAGTGGTTTGTTCAAGCTTTCCTATACGACAGTTATGGGTTTAAGCCTGCTGCTGCTCACTATTACGGGTTTTTGGCTTTGGTACAACCCCAAACGGATAAAGCAGAAAAGCCGCTGATCATCCCTCCCAAAAACTGCTGCTGCTTTCCCTCATTTTTTTGATGGGAAAGCAGCAGTAGTTTCAACTAATTTGTCTAAATTCAGGGTTGCAAACCCATCCGTGAATGACTGAGGAAGCACTCTTACAAGCATGTCTGAAAAATCAACCGGCCGCACAACAGGAGCTGTATAGTAAGTATAGTCCTAAAATGCTGGCTGTTTGTTACCGTTTTGCCCGTAACCGGGAAGATGCGGAAGACATGTTGCAGGAAGGTTTCATCAGGGTATTCACACAAATTCATCAGTTTCAAAACAAAGGCTCTTTTGAAGGTTGGATCAGGCGCATTATTGTACACACCTGCATTAATCATCTTAAAAAACACAAGAAGTTTAATGACAGTGTGGACATATCACAAGCCCATACCCTCCAGGTAAGGGAAGACAGTGTTCCTTCGATCATTCAGGCTAAGCAGGTAATTGAGTGCATCCGTATGTTGCCCATTGGTTACCGAACGGTGTTGAACCTGTTTGCAATAGACGGGTACAGTCATCGTGAAATTGCAGCAATGCTGGATATTGAAGAAAGCACCAGCCGGTCGCAATACACAAGAGCAAAAGCAATGTTGGAACAGATTCTTGTACAAAAGAAGATCATTTTCCGACCTCAGAAACAAGATGAATGGGTAGCAGCAGCCCATGTTCGGTTTTAAAAATCCGTATAACCAAACCAAAACTGATTATGGAGCGTTTTATGTACCAGGATGATTCATTTGAACGAATGCTTAAAGAAAGGGCGGATGAGTACCGTATGTACCCATCAGATCAGTCGTGGGAAAACATCCAGAAACGAATCCGCAAACAAAACCGCCCTTTCAATCTTAAATCCATTGGTCTTAGTGCCGTTTTATTATTAGGCTTTGCCATTTCAACTTCCGATGAGCAAGCTGTAAATAAAGAAAATCAGCCTTCACTCAGCAATAAACTTTCAGGCAATGAAGCAGAGCAAACGAAAATTGCTGCTGTAAGTAATTCTGCAAAAGTTATTCCTATAACTTCCATAAGAAGGTCACAGCAAAACCAGCAGGAGTTGCCGGTGCTTATACAGGCAAGCGAAAATTTTATTGAAGAAGGAAACAACAATGTTTCTCTTGTACCTGTTGCCGATGAAGAAATTCCATCACTTACAAAAGCAACTGTAGAACTGAATACGGCCGTTTCTGAACCTTCATTAGAAGTTCCATCTACCATCACCTCTGACATTAATAATATTGAAAACAACCCGATAGTTTCTGATAAGGTTGAAACATCTGTTACAGCTGTTGAGCCTGTAACTACTAATACAGCTCCAAGTCAGCTTGAGGTAAATGTTCCGGTTATTAATGCTGATGCCAGACTTAATAAAAAGCTTCAGTTTTACATTACTTCATCGGCCAGTTACCGTGTACTTTACAGTGATAACAAAATAAACTTTGGCAATCTTAACCAACAAAACCCAGACCAGGTAGCAAGGCACACTCCTTCCCTTGGTTTTGAATTTGGCGGTGCTCTTCTGTTACCGCTGTCGAAGAATATTCATTTCAGAACCGGTTTACAGATCAATTATACCCGTTATAATGTAGAAGTATTCCGTGCTGCACCGCAACTGGCAACGGTGGTATTAAATAATAACACCGGCGTTATTCAGCGTGTAACATCACTCAATACTCAGAACAGCGCATTTGCCAAGAGCGATGAGGTGGCTAATGAAACTTACCAATTGTCAATACCCGTTGGCTTTGAATTTAAACTTGCGGGCAAGCGTAACCTGCAATGGCATTTGGCTACAAATGTTCAGCCTACTTATCTGCTGTCTGCTTCGGGTTATTTGCTCACAAATAATTTTGAAAAGTACATCAAGGCTCCTGATCTTTTAAGCAATCTGAATCTCAACTCTTCACTTGAAACCTTCCTTCGTTGGAATATGAAAGATATTCAGCTGCAGGCAGGTCCTCAACTTCGTTACCAGCTATTCTCTAACTCACAGGATGGTTACCCAATTAAGGAACACCTGGTGGATTATGGTTTCCGCATCGGCATTATTAAAACACTCCGTTGATTTGACCTGAAACAGATTTCAGCATCTTTTCAAATACAGTTTTCGATATTTTTACAGCATGATACGTTTTTTCATTGCTGCGGTATTTGCTACTGCCCTTTTTACATTTAACAGCTGTAAATCAAAAAAGAAAGAACCACGGGATTATGTTGATGTTGCTTCCTACCTACGGGGACAAATCAAATACATTGACACTGTTCCTTTTGCTTTTTTGAAAGTAGTACAACAGGACAGCATTTTTGTCGACTCTCAATTCATCAGCAAAGAACAGGTGAAGGCATATATTCAACCCTTTCTTGTAAAAGAACTGGGAAAAAAAGAGTTTGAAAACAACTTTAAAGAAATATCATTTGCCGATGCTACAATTGAAACAGTAACACTCACCTACGAGGCGGAAAATGAAAAGTCACCAATTTCAAGAGTGGATATTTATGTTAACCCTGAAAAAGGAATGATCAGCCAGTTATACCTTGTGCGTCATGAAGAAAAAGGCGACTCACTATTTACGCAGCAACTTCTCTGGAAGCATAACAAAAGCTTTGTACTCATTACAGGAAAAGGAAAAAAGAACGAACCTGAGCAGGTTGTTACCGAAAAAGTAATTTGGGACGATCGTGAAGAACAATGATCATGACAGATGTTGAATTAAAAAAAATACTCCCCGGCATTCCTGCGCAACCCGGCATTTACAAATATTATGATGCGGACAAGAAACTGTTGTATGTAGGCAAGGCCAAGCATCTGCGCAAAAGAGTATCGTCTTATTTTACCAAAACACTTCAGTCGTATAAAACGCAGGAACTCGTTCGCCGTATAGAGAGTATTGAATTTACAGTTGTCAATTCGGAGCAGGATGCTTTTTTTTTAGAGAACTCGCTCATCAAACAATTTCAACCGGTCTTTAATATTGACTTGAAGGATGACAAAAGCTATCCATTCATCGTCATTAAGAATGAACCTTTCCCAAGAGTATTTCTTACAAGAAGAAAGATACTTGATGGCTCCACATATCTGGGACCGTTTACCTCGGTAGCCAAAGTGCGTGATCTTATAGAATTTATTCGTCAGCATATTCCCATTCGTAATTGCAAGCTCAACCTCAGTCAATCAAATATCCGCAAAGGGAAATTCAAAGTATGTCTTGAATATCATTTGGGCAACTGCAAAGGGCCATGTGAAGGATTGCAAACAGAGGAAGATTACCAGGAAAGCATGGAGCAGGTAAAGAATATTCTGAAGGGAAATTTATCGCCTGTTATCCGTCATTTAAAAGAGGAGATGAAGCAGTTTGCTGCAGATCTCAACTTTGAAAAAGCAGAGATCAACCGTAAAAAAATTGAACATCTTGAAAACTACAAAGCAACATCAACAGTTGTCAATCCTAAGCTTGGCGATGCCGATGTTATTTCAATTGTTGTGCAGGAAGAAAAGGCATTCATCAATTATATGATGGTGCAGAACGGCAGCATCATACAAACAGAAAACCTGCAGTTGGAAAGTCACCTTGGTGAAAACGATAAAGAGATACTGGAGTTTGCAGTAAGTTATATCCGAAATAAGTTTGAAAGCTTTTCGCCTGAACTGATTGTTCCGGTTGAAATAGAATTACTGGATGAAACATTAAAGATCACTGTACCAAAAGCCGGCGATAAGAAAAAGCTACTCGACCTGTCGCAAAAAAATGCACTGATCTTTTACGAAGAATACAAACGAAAGAAAGCTTTACAATTAACGGATAAACGGAAAGAAAATAATTTAAAAATTATTGAACAGTTGCAGGCAGATCTGCACTTACCACAACTGCCTGTTCATATTGAATGCTTTGATAACTCTAACTTCCAGGGATCTTATCCTGTTTCTGCAATGGTGTGTTTTAAAAATGGTGAACCAAGCAAACAGGATTACCGGAAATTCAATATTAAAACAGTTACCGGCATCAATGATTTTGCTTCGATGAAGGAAGTAGTGTTTCGCAGGTATAAACGATTGCTTGAAGAAGAAAAACCTTTGCCTCAACTGGTGATCATTGATGGAGGAAAAGGACAACTTTCATCTGCAATGGAAAGTATAAAAGAACTGAAGCTTGAACATAAGATGACGGTTGTTGGTTTGGCAAAAAATGTAGAAGAGCTATTTTTCCCCGGCGATAACGAATCGCTTAAACTTGATTACAATGGTGAATCATTACGTCTTGTACGAATGATAAGAGATGAAGTGCATCGCTTTGGTATTACGTTTCATCGTGCAAAAAGAAGCAAGGGTGCATTTAAAACCCAGCTTGATGATATTAAAGGTGTTGGTCAAGCAACGATAGAAGTGTTGATGAAAAAGTTCCGTTCCGTTAATAATATCCGTAACGCATCATTCGATGAAATTGCAGCTATAGTAGGTGAAAGCAGAGCACTGATTGTACAGAAAGCACTTGCCGGATCTGAAGAAAGTTAGTGCAAAAAAAATGGGGCCAGGATAGAAATCCAGCCCCGTCTTTAAAATCCAATATCCTATGAAAAACCGTAACGAAGATACAAACAGTTCCCATAAAAGCAATACCCAAAAGCGGGTATTTGAAAAAAATATCTGTCATTTTTAAGCCTGCTTTTGTTCATTATTTACCACTATAAACATCTGCTTTTCAACTGATTTAATAAGTATCATGGCAATAAAAAAGCCGCCCGATGGGCGGCTTTTGAAATTCTCTTTAATTGTGTTAATATGACCACAGATCCTGCTCGTAATTAAAGATCTTGTCTTTAATATTTTCACCTTCAAGAAGGCGGAGGATCGGATCCTTAATATAATCTTTCAAACGACGATCATATGGATTATCCATGGTTGTTTTAGTGATAAAACTGCTGAACATACGATTTTCAAACAGCTCTTCCCATGTCATACGAGCACCAAAGTTTTTACCATTAAATGCCTCATAACGTGAAAGCACGCCACGTGCATCCGGGTAGTACACCCAAAACAAAGGAACCATATCAATAAACTGACCAGTAGAAGTATAGATTGGTTTTACCGGGCAAATGCCAAGGATACGTACAAACATTCTTGAAGATTCTTTATCAAATACCCATTCTTCTTTTACTCTGAATTGGTAAATGCTGTCAGGATCAACTTCTTTTGTACGAACCTCATAGCGCTCGATATTACCATTCAAATCATATACAGGTACGGTATCAACACCCCCTGCAAATGATTCCATAACAGCTTGTGGCGTTAATGGCTTCGTAAAGCGATCATCAATAGGATCAAAGGCTGTTACTTCCCTGTCTTTAATAGCTTTGAGAATAATTGAAATGAAACGTTGGTTACCATTGTCTTCATTTGCTGAGTAACGGAACGGAAGATTCATTTTCTCACGTGTATCAATTTCTCTCCACACACGCTGACGATAGATGGCATCATCTTCACGGATATGCTCGTATGTCAATGGCTGACGATCTTTGATCAGGTTACGCTCAATTGACGCATCATTACGAAGCGAAGGAGGTACAGTATCTAATGCTGCATTTCCTGTAGACTTTACTACCACAATCGGAATATTAGCCTGCGGTTGATTTGTTTGCTGCTGCTGGTTATTATTACCATAAGCCGAATTCTGCTGTGTCGGTTGTTGTTGCGTAGGAGTAGTGCCATACCCAGATGAGCCATAGCCAGAAGACTGCGCAGGTGGTGTTGTAGTTTTACGTGTTGTCTTCTTCCGCTGCTGCGCAGACACAACTCCCGAAACCATTAAGGAAGTTAACAACAATCCAACTGTAAGGCATTTTATTTTCATAATCATGTGTTTAATATAATACAAACGACAAAGGAGGTAAAGTTCTTGTGTTGCCACCCGGTCCAACTGCCCTGATTTCATCAAGAACAACGGTAGTACCTGGACCACAACGGTTTATTAAATCCTGTACAGCATCAAAAGTATTGCTGCGTACACCTGGCCTTACACCTGCATCAGGAAATCCTTTTCCTGTTGCATAAAATGTATAACCTGTAACGGTAAAGCTTACACCTTCAAACACAAAGTTCTCCAGTTCAGCTCTGATACCTCTTTGTGCTTTGAACACATTGGCAGGAATACGACCACCTTTACTTGCTCCAACCATTGGAGTTGGATCAGGAACCGTTTTAACCCTGAATTCAAAGCTGCTTGGCTTACCATCAGAGTTTACAGTTACTACTGCTTTACCTGGTGTACTTGGCTTTGCAATATAACGGCCAGGGCCGATTTTGCTAAGCGAGCCATTGTTAATACTAACAGTTACTTTTTCATCGCCTACACTTCCACCGCTAACGGCTAATTCGTTATCTAAGCCGATGTACATTACTTTCACTTTTTCAGCACTTACGAAAGCGCCAGTGGCAGTACCTACTGTATAATTCAGGTCAACTTCCTTTTTTTGCGGGTTACCATCCTGGTCATTATAGTTTACAACTACTTTAACCGAACCGCTGGTGCTTCCCACTTTATATTTTCTTACAGCCATCCCTTTTTCATTCAGCTCAACTGGTGCACCAGCAATCGTTACTGTAGGTAATTTGCTTTTGCTGAATGCAGCCAACCCTGCTGTAATTTCCATTTCCTGACCTGGGAAGAGGTAGGTTGTATTAGAACCAACAATTGGTTCAAATGCATCGAAACGAACAACTACCTGTCCTACTCTGTTGTGAAACTCGTTCACAAAGCGGCTTTCAGTTGTTTTAACGTCGTTCTGAAACTTACTGAGCATCGTTAATGCAGCTACAGTAGGAGTCATGTGGAAATAAGCAGAAGCCCATGTTACTTTACCCATTTGGCGGGTATTTGACTTTGGTATTTCTGTATTAATCGGAAGATTTTTTTCGAACATCTTAGCTACTTCAGGATCAATAGCAAGCATTGCTTTTTTGTACTCTTCCAGTTTTTTACGCAGTTTCTCGCCCTCACCTTGTTTATCCATGATGCGGGTGGCAATGTCAACATTATCTTCTTTAAACTTTGATTCAGGATCTTTTGGATCGAAACCTGCTTCAACTTTGATTTTCATTTTCAGCTGCTCAATATAGTCTGTCACCTCTTTGGTTAACTTCACTGCAGTTTCAGCTTTAGGCATCCATTCTGCAGCTTTCACTTTTGATTCAGGAGATTCAAGTTTTATTTTGAACGATTCCATGATCGTTTCTGTAGAGCGGTTAACAACTGAATTGGTAGTGGTAAGACTATTATCTACTACTTTGAATGCGTTGATGATCTCAGCTGATACGTTCAATGCCAACAGGGCTGTTAACACCAGGTACATCAGGTTGATCATCTTCTGCCGGGGCTCTTTAGGTAGTGCCATCTTTTTCGGATTTTGGTTTTAAATCAGGAAATAGTTTTGGTTCGTCTGTTGATTCATATAATTAACGTCCCTGCATTGCATTGATCATATTTCCATAGATATTGTTCAAAGTGCCGAGGTTTTTGGCCAGGTTGCCAATTTGTTCCTGTGCTCTTTTTGCATCATCCACGCTGCCTATCATAGCTTCAGAAGCCTGTGTGAGGTTACCGTAGAATTTGTTCATAGCTTTCAGGTGGTTGTTGGTATCCTGTAATTCCAGTTCATAAATTGTATTTAATGAACCGAGATTTTTTGTCATAACCTGTACTTGCTCATGATATGCTTTTGTACCTTCTGCAGCAAGATTGAATGAAGAAACTGTAGCAGCTGCTTGCTGATAAGAGTCTTTCATACTGTCTAATACTTTCGCAGCTTCTTTTGATGAAGCACTTAACTGGCCGGTAGAAGCAACCACATCGCTTACATCCTTAATACCACCTACAGTTGAATTGAGTTTTTGGAAATTCTCACCAAGGCTGCGGAGGTTTGATGGCGTAATATCTGCTTCGTGTAACATTTTATCTAAAGACGCTAAAGCCGGAGTTCCTGCAGGACCTGCTGCTTTATGCCCATCATCGTGCAAACCATAACCCTGAGTAGCCAGGTAAGCATATACTACGAAGATGCCCGCTTCGGTCAACAGACCTACGGTAAGCATCATGTCTGCAAAAGAAAGGTGAAGGATCTTGGCCCAGGCTCCGAAGATTACGACTGCTGCACCTGCGGATACGATGATGTTTGTGATTTTTTCGGTTGATTTAGAGACTGCCATAAAAGTTGGTTTTAAAAAAGGTAAATCAATGATGGTTTGTGATCAGCTCAAAAAACGTAGGTTTTTGGACTAAAAGGTAAATTATTAGGGTTTGAAATTTTGCTTTGTTGATTAACGTTTGCGCATCATCGGCGGCAGGTTGATCACACAACGGAAACCGATGTATGATTTAGCTGTATCCTGATACTCATAGTTACGTGTGCTTGTTTGAAGGAAGTAACCAACACTCTGCCAGCTACCACCACGAACCACTTTACGCTTCATGCGTGGAGGATCACTGTCCTTTGCATTGTAGCGGATATCTGGGTTCATGTCGTGTGCAAAGTTGTAAGCGCCTTCGTAATAAAGAGAGCCTGTCCACTCTGCCACGTTACCAGCCATGTTATAGAGACCAAAGTCGTTTGGCCAGTATGCATCGGCACGCACAGTATAGAAACCACCGTCTTCAGGATAATTACCACGGCCGGGTTTAAAGTTGGCCATTAAACATCCTTTACGGTTGCGGAGATAATAGTTACCCCAGGGGAACATCGATTGTGAACGTCCGCCACGGGCTGCATATTCCCATTCTGCTTCAGAAGGTAAGCGGTAGCTTGATTCTGTTGCATAACCTTTGGTATCATTATAATCATTGAGGTGACGTGTGCGCCAGTTACAGAATGCATTTGCCTGTTTCCAGGTAGTACCAACTACAGGGTAGTTAGCAAAAGCCGGGTGAGCAAAATAACGTTGGCTCATCGGCTCATTATAGCTGTAAGAGAAATCACGCACCCATACCAGCGTATCAGGGTATACTTTAACCGGGTTACGGATGAT
Organism: uncultured Lacibacter sp.; assembly: GCF_946479605.1. Next base: position 27,581 of record NZ_CAMLGT010000004.1, on the reverse strand, counting down.
GAATTTTGAACGTGGTTCATTGGGCTTGCGGTATGCCGCAGCTTTATAATCCACATATTCTTCTTTGTAGATAAGTTTATCAGGATCGATCTCCATTTTACCGAAAATGCGGTCATCCGGAGCCATCATCATCTGGCCGAGTTTCTCATATACGTTTTTCTCTTTCCAGATGCCGTTTGCTTTTTTCCAGTCGATGGCATTTGTTTTAGGATCGATATAGTTGAGAATAGTAGCCGCAATGGAATCCCTAACATAGAACACAAACTGCTTGTATTCACTGTTTGTAATTTCGGTTGCGTCCATCCAAAAGCCGCTGATGGACACCTGGCGGTTACGTGCCGTATATGCATAGTTGATATCCTCATCGCTGGGTCCCATGTGGAATGTACCCTGTGGAATCATCACCATGCCCAAATGTGTGTTGTTATTTTGCTTGGCGTTGTAAGCGGCACCAACAAGTTGTCCGTTGTTTGCTGACTTAGAAGAAGATTTCGATTTCCCACAGCTAACAGCCAGTACGGATAAGGCGGCGATTGTTAGGCAACTAAACAGTTGGTTCTTCATTTGTTAAGAATTTAATTTTCTTGATTAAGGTATTGGACAAATTTAAGTAGTCCTTTTCAGGATTCACCTTAAAATTCATCGCAATGCTAATAATTAATTTTCAATTATTCAAAATGTTTTATAGCTCAAAAACGATAACGGGGAATTGATTTTTTTATTGTTTTAAGCTGATACAGAAGCTAAAACATCCCGTATTTCCTGAGTTTCAGCGGTTGGTTGCTCACAGGCATACTCACGGCATAAGTAAAAAAATGTGCCGCCTGTGGGAGAGTCCCGGTTGAATAATAGCGGGAAAGTACGCTCACTTTTTGCGGAAGACTGCAGAATTACATTTGGCCTGTACCAGCTTAAAACGCTGTCTCTTTTTTCCCGGTAGGCCGGTCCCACAATTGCAAGCTCCCTGAAACCGTGGATCCGGTTTATTAAAAACCCAGCCCACACCCCAAATGAACCGGGGTAACGTACCACCACATCCTGCAAACCCAACAACATTTTTGTGCTCCGCTCCTTCCATTCCGGCCGGTTTAAAAGGGTACCCAACTGAAACAGGTTTACCGCCATTACCGCATTGCCTGATGGGACAGCTCCGTCATACACTTCCTTTTTTCTTACTACCACATCTGACTGCCCTGCTGCTGTAAAGAAAAAGAACCCGGTTTCATCTTCCGAAAAATTCTGAATGGCCAAGTCCATCAACTCCGCAGCCTGTAAAAGATAAGTTGGCTCAGATGTTATTTCCTGCAACTGCAATAATGCTTTTATGAGATAGGCATAATCATCAAGAAAAGCCGGAAACTTTGCCTGCCCGTTTTTATATACATGCAGCCATTCGCCATCCTTGCGGAAAGCGCCCAGCAAAAACTGCATGTTGCTGATGGCTTTGCTGCGATATTCCTCTTTGCCTGTTGCTGCAAAAGCACTGCTATAGGCGCAATTCATCAAGGCGTTCCAGCTTAAAATGATCTTATCGTCCAGCAATGGTTTAATGCGTTGCTCCCTTGACGTTAACAGTATCGCCAGGCATGTTTTCATCTGCTCTTCAAATTCGGTTTGCTTCAATCCGTTTTCTTTGCAAAACAGTTCTGCCTTTTGCTTTATCCGGGGAATACTTACTTCCTCCCAATTCCCCTCTTCAGTAATATCGTAAAACCGACAAAACAGCTCAGCATCATCCTCGAGCAGTTCATCAACTTCCTTCTTTTTCCAGGTGTAATACTTTCCTTCAACTCCTTCGCTATCGGCATCCAGGGCAGAATAAAAGCCGTCTTCTGCAGATGTCATCTCCCGCTCAACAAATGCAAATGTTTCCTCTATTGCCCGGTGATATTGTGGCCGTTTTGTTAACTGCCAGGCTTCACTCATAACGATCACCAGCAATGCATTGTCGTACAGCATTTTTTCAAAATGTGGTGCCAGCCATTCTGTATCGGTACTATATCTTGCAAAACCTCCTCCTACCTGATCATAAATTCCTCCTTCAATCATTTTATCAAGACTGAGACACGCCTGTTCCAACGCTTCCTTATTACCTGTAAAATGATAATGCTGTAATAGGAATGCAATCGTAAAGGTTTGTGGAAATTTTGGTGCGCCGCCAAAACCGCCCCAGGTTTTATCAGCAGTTTTCATCACCGCATCAAACAGCAACTCTCTTTGTTTTAAGGGAAACAACTCTTCTGCCGGAAGATCAAACTTCACTACTTTTTGTGTACCGAATGAATTGGCGTTTTGCAGGTGATACACCAATTCTGCTGCCTGTTGCTCAATCTCCTCTCTTCTTTCTTTAAATGCATTGGCAATACCATACAACACCTCTTTCCATGAACTACGGTTATAAGCCCTTACCGGAGGAAAATATGTGCCGCCATAAAAAGGTTTGAGATGGGGCGTTAAGAAAACATTCAGTGGCCATCCTCCACTTCCGCTCATAGACTGCACAGCATCCATGTAAATATGATCAAGATCGGGACGCTCTTCCCTGTCAATTTTTATATTGATGAAATGGCTGTTCATGATAGCAGCCGTGGCTTCATCTTCAAAACTCTCACGCTCCATTACATGACACCAATGGCAGGAAGAATAACCAATACTTACCAAGACAGGTTTATCTTCTTCCACTGCTCTTTTCAGCGCTTCCTCTCCCCATGGATACCAATCTACAGGATTGTGAGCATGCTGTAAAAGATAAGGACTGCTTTCGCTGATGAGACGGTTTGTGTGTTGCATAAAAAGTTGCTGCTGTTAAAAACAACTGCAAACCTACTTTGTTTACCACACAATGTGCAGTAGAACTTACTTTGAAATTTGTGCAAGAAATTTATCTAATGCAGAAACCATACTTGGCGCCTGCGGATCGGGTGCTTTGATCTGCAGTTTTAACCCTGCTTCTTCAACAGCTTTGAATGTATTGGCACCAAAAGCACCAATATACGTTCCGTTCTGTTTGTACTTGGGCAGATTTTCCAGAAGACTTTTTACACCACTAGGGGTAAAAAAACAAATGATGTCAAAGTCGCCTGTGGTGATCAGGTCTTTTACATCATTGCTTACAGTTTTATAAAGGATGGGGGTTGCGAATTCACAGTTATGATTACGAAGCCAACCGGTGATCTCATTGTCGAGGTTTTCGGTACATGGATACAGGAATTTTTCATTGCTCTTGTGTTTATTCACCACATCAAAGAGGCTTTTGTTGGTGCCATCGGCTCCGTAAAAGACTTTTCTTTTTCTGTAAAGAATAAATTTCTGCAGATAAAGCGCCACTGCTTCTGTTATGCAGAAATATTTTGTTTCCTGTGATACGGCTATTCGCATTTCCTCGCAGGTGCGGAAGAAATGATCAATAGCATTACGGCTGGTGAAAATAACAGCCGAGTAAGCAGTAATATCAATCTTTTGTTTTCTGAAATCTTTTGCAGGCACTCCTTCTATACGAATGAAGGGTTGAAAAGACAACTCCACATTGTATTTCCTGGCGAGCTCATAGTATGGCGACTTGTCGGATTCTGGCCTTGGCTGCGTTATCAGGATGTTTTTGATCGCTTTCTCTTTTTGGGGCTTCATACCGTTTTTTTCCATACGTTATCTTTGGAAAATTTCTGCAAAGGTAAGTACAATTCTTTATAAAAAGCCAAGTATGAGCTTGTAGATGACCAGTAAAGGCGCAATCTCAAAGGCAAGAAAGAAGATGAAGAAATGAAACCTGCCCACTTTTATTTCGGCCTGTACCGGCCCGTAAGCTCTTAAAAAGCGATAAAGAAACAATCCTGTTATTACTGCAAGTGAAATAGTAATGGCAATACCGGCCAGATTGTGTTCGGCAAACGCAATTACAAACAGGAAGGGAAGTAAAATAACACCAATGATCTTATTGATCAGGAACACAATAAATGAATAGGTTTCCGCAGCTCCTTTCATTCCAAAAAGCCAACCACTCATTTGAAGGAAAAGATATTTACCAAGATAGAGCAATGCAATAACACCGGTAGTGATCATGGGTATGAACAACTCCGGCAATTGTACCGACACATTGAAATAGCTGATGAGCAGATAGACATACGTACCTCCGGCTACAGCAAAAAACAAATTAAACAACAATGATTGCAAGCCCGATTGCACCAGCTGTTCCCTGATCTGGTTTACCCTTAATGATGTGCGGAAGAACACCCTGAACATATCACTGAAGTAACGCAGGTAACTCAGGCGCAGCAAACCAAACAGCAATGCTATGCCAAGGATATAATAAAACAGCCAGTCTTTTTCTTCTGTTTGTTTTTCCTTTTCAATCTGGAACTGTGGAGCAGCAAACAGGTTGAGCTTGCTTTTAGCAAGCACCTGCCTGTAAGCAGAATCAAATGAAAAGAGCGGAGCTGTTTGTTTTGGCTGAAGTGTATCATTTACTCCAGCTTGTTGCAATGCACTATCTGCCTTCTGTTTTGCAACAGTTGTATCCTGCGCTTTGGCAGTATTTAGAATTGTTGTGAAAAGTAAGATTAAACAGAAACGCATGTATTGCGTGCAAAAATAAACAAGCAGACATCAATCATCAGAAAAAATTCACATAACCGAAATGAATTTTACTTTGCCGCAGATTCATAGGCAGATCATTTCGTTTACCTGCTGCAAAAGCAACATTGAAAATCCCTGCTTTGGTTTCAAAGGCAAGGCCAAGACCGGAGCCAATAAACAAATTGCTGCTGTTAGCAAACTGGCTGTTGTTGCGTACCCATCCCCCATCGGTAAAGGCATAAATAAAACTGTTTAAACCGGTGAGTATGCGGTACTCTGCTGTAAGCACTGCATACGCCGAGGCAAAAATGCTTTCCTCATCAAACCCACGTAACATTTTAAACCCACCTAATTGGTACAACTCATTACGGAAAATGCGGGGGCTTTGGATCAGGCCTCCGTTGAAAGCAGTTTTAAACGCAGTTTGCTTTCCTGTTTTAAAATACTTTGCTGCATTTAGTTTTAGCCTGAATGTATAAGCACGCAAGCCAACAGAATCGTATAAGGATTGATAATCGAAACCCGGATTGGCCGGATCTTTCAACTGTGCAATATTGTTGTTGGGTCTTATGCGGCGGATACCTGCTGAACCTGTGATCTTAAAATCAAATCCCTTTCTTGGATTGAAACGATAATCGGTAGTAAACCATTCATACTCCAAACCAATATTGGATGTTGTCTGATCAACCTGGTCGGGCAAACGTTTGCTGTTGCGGATAGCAATTGTATCAACATTAAGAAGATTGGAAATAAATTGCTGGTAAAATATTTTACCACTCCTGTTACCACCAAATGCATACTGCACACCAAACTGCATATTTATGTTCAGGAAGCTGCTATCCTTTTTAAACCCGTCAAACGAAAGATCAACGCCAAAAGGAGAACCAAATAAAAAAGGTTGCTGGTATCCCATTTGCAAACGGGGCGATTGAACCTGTATTTGCTGAAACACTACACTCAATGCTTCGCCTAAACCAAATCCATTTTTCAGGTTAAGATTAAAATCGCCGGTAACCAACAGTTTATTTCCCCCCAGTTGATCATTTGCTGGCAAAAAACCAATGATACCATTGATCTGGCTGCTTTTCCGTTCTTTCAGGTACAGGTTTACAATAGAACCTGCGCCTAAAAAACTCATGTTCCATTTGTTTTCTTCAAGTATGTATGGCAATTGCAGCAACCGTGGACTGATGTTCAGCAACTTTTCTTTCTGGTAAATACTTCCTTCTTTTATTTCAAGATAACGTTGCAAAAACCTGTTACTGATCTTTACATCACCATACACACGAATGCTGTCGATCTTGTACAGAGGCCCTTCATTTATTTTAAGTATGGCTGATACAGCATCCTGCTGCAGATCAATACTATCAAGGTAAACATTTGCAAAAGGATAACCGGTGTTCTCCAGTTTATCAAGCAGGCGTGTTTGCAACACCTGTACTGCAGCAAAATCTAGCGGTTGCTGTTTAAAATTTTTATCCCGGTAACCCACTGCATCCAGCAGATCCTGCGGTATGGCAGATGTATTGAGTAAAGCCCACCTGTATGTTTGTCCTAAAAAAAGTAACACTTCTGCTGTTGCAGAATCCATTTTCACCGAATCTACGGACGCTGTGATATACCCTTTCTTTTGCAACAGCTTTGGCAGTTCAAAAATGTACTGGCTACATGCAACTTTATCACTAAACTCTTTTTGTAAACCAAGGGAGGAAGAAACATCAACCGTGTCAGCAAACCGATACTGCAACTGGTACTTTTCCTGTGCCTGCAACGGAAGCACAAATAACCAGCAACAGGCTGCTACAAAAAGTGAATGATAAAATGCTGAACGGATTTGAAGCACGAACAGTTAGTTTTGCAGTTTCGAAATTAAGCTTTCAGTTTGAGGATGGCAGGTATTTATATTCATATTCCGTTTTGCAGGCAGGCATGTAATTACTGCAATTTTCATTTCAGTACAAGCCTGCATTATAAAAACGATTTTACGGAAGCTTTATTGAAAGAAATTGTTTTGCAGTCGCAAAATAATTATCTCAACGGACAAACAATTGAAACCATTTACTTTGGCGGCGGCACCCCCAGCCTGCTTGAAATAAACGAACTGCAACGTATTCTTCAGCAATTGCAGCATCACTTTACAATTTCACCCACTGCAGAAATAACGCTGGAAGCTAATCCTGATGATGTGCATGATGAAAAGTTAACCGGCTGGCTGCAACTTGGCATTAACCGTTTGAGCATCGGCATACAATCGTTGTTTGAAGAAGACCTGCAATGGATGAACAGGGCACACACTGCTGAAGAAGCAAAACAAGTGATCAGCAAAGCAAGAGCTGCGGGCTTTGAATCGTTTACCGTTGATCTTATTTACGGCACACCCGGTTTAACTGATGAAAAATGGCTGTACAATATCAATTGGGTTTTACAGCAGAACATTCATCATATTTCCTGTTATGCATTAACGGTTGAAGAAAAAACGCCGTTGGATAAACTGATACGCCTGCATAAAAAAGAAGATGTGGATGCAGAGCAACAAAGCCGACAGTTTGTTTTATTAATGGATCGTTTGCAGGAAGCAGGTTTTGAACACTATGAAATATCAAACTTTGCAAAACCGGGTTACCGCAGCAAACACAACAGCAGTTACTGGAAAGGAACACATTACCTTGGGCTTGGTCCATCGGCACATTCATTTAACGGAAACAGCAGGCAATGGAATGTTGCCAATAACCAGCAATACATCCAGGCACTCAAAGAAGAACGGATTCCGTTTGAACTGGAAACACTTACTCAGGAACAGCAATTGAATGAATACATTATGACCAGCCTCCGCCTCATGGAAGGTTGTGATCTTGATTATGTAACTACGCATTTCGGTCATGCACTGTCGCAGCAACTGATGGCTGCAGCCCAGGCTTTTACAGTAAAGGGTTTACTTATTATCAGCAATGATCACCTTGTACTTACAAAAGCCGGGAAACTTTTTGCCGACAGTATTGCTTCCGATCTTTTCTTCTAAAAATTCCTGCTTTCATTTTTAAAGGCAATTTTGTAAATTGTAGAAGAGTGATTTTTCTGGTTGCTTCCACAAAAACACACTTCATGTTAGAACCCGGAATCGATATTGTGAACATGCCATACGCAAACCTGTTTGGCATTAAAGTGCTGGAACCTTCTACGGTTCTTACCAATCTTTTTATATCGGCAGCATGCTTTTACGCTTACAAAAGAATGCGGATAAAAGGGCTCACACAAACTGTGCCTCACCGTTTAATTGCGTTATTTTTTCTACTCACAGGGATTGCAACTATTCTGGGCGGGGTAATCGGACATGCATTTCTCTACAAAACAGGTATTTATGGTAAAATTCCGGGTTGGTATATCAGTATGGCGGGGGTAGCTGTTTTTGAACGTGCTGCAATTATTCATAGCCGTCCGCTTATGAACAAACATATTGGTCAGTTCTTCTCCTGGTTCAATTATGTAGAAATATTGACGTTCATGTTGCTTTCACTCATCACATTACGTTTTCTTTTCGTGATCATGCATGCAATGTATGGATTGCTGATCGTTGTTTTTTGTTTTGAACTGTATGTATACAGCAAAACAAAAGACCCTGCATTGAAACACATTTTTTTTGCTACTCTTTGGGGGCTTGCAGCATTGCTTTGTCATGCTTACCAGTTAAGTCTTCATTATTGGTTTAACTATAACGATGTAAGCCATCTTGCCATGGTTGCCTCTATTATTCATTACTACAAAGCAGCTTCGGGAATGCAGGTTGATGTGCCAATAGAAAGTTCATTGCCAATGAGTAAGTGTTAGAGCCGGTTAATGCGATGATGAACGCCGCCTGTTACTGATGATGTGTTGCACAATACCAACCACCAGCATCAGCAGAAGTGCCCAGGGACCAAAACCGGTAAATGAGAAAGGCATTGTTTCTTGTTTGTATAAAGATACAAATTGTTTCTCCTAAGAGGTTGGTTGCAAAAAATTTAACAAAGATGTTCTAAAGGTTTAGTAGTCCCTGAATTTTAATATCAAACAGCGTTCCCCCACTTAGCAAAACGCTTATTAAAGGTCCGGCAAATAACAAGAAAAAAGGGATAACAACAGAAAGTACATAAAGTACAACCCTGTTGATTGAACGATTTTTATAGCGATCAATTAATATAGACATCTTGTTTCTTTTAAAAAGTTGACCGTAGATAAGTTTTCTTCCTTTTGTGAAAATTGTAATTATACAACCACCGAAAACCAAAAGAAAAACGATTCTATTGATAGCTATGTGTCTTGTAAGAATATGCCAAACCGGAACAAAAACAGTAGAAAAGAAACCTTGGCTAATAAAAGTCAGATACAGAACAATTCGCTCCTGAGGATTCCATAAATCAACTCGTTTATATTCTTCATATAATTTAGTAAGGAGGAATGGCATGAATAAAATGCTGTTATAACCTACAAATCAGAATTATAAAAATTATTCTATATCAACACCTGCTCCAGCTGATCAAAAGCAACGGCCGGCTGCACATCTTCCCACAGTATTTTATAAACAGCAGTAGCAATAGGCATATCGGAACCCACTTCTTTGTTGATGAGATAAAAACATTTGCTGGCATTATACCCTTCCGCTACCATATTCATTTCAATCTGTGCAGCTTTTACACTAAACCCTTTACCGATCATATTGCCAAACGTACGGTTACGGCTGTACAGTGAATAACAGGTTACCAACAGATCGCCCATGTACACACTGGCAGCGTAGTTGGCCGATTTGCGTAAGGAAGTTTTCATCAGCTGCACACCCGGTATCGGTTCTTTGTGCACACCCACTTCCATATTACGGATACCTACTTTGCGCAGGAAACCTGCCATTTCATCGGCAGCATTGGCAATGAGCACACTTAAAAAATTATCGCCATAGCCAAGCCCGTGTGCAATACCACTGCCAAGCGCATAAATATTTTTTAAGATGGCCGCAAACTGCACACCATACACATCATCGTTGGTAACAGTATTGATGTAATGATTCCTGAACTGATCAGCGATCCATTGCGTGGTGGTTTGATTGAGCCCGGTGAATGTGAGGTAAGATAATTTTTCCGAAGCCACTTCTTCAGCATGGCAAGGCCCCATGATGGTATAATAATCATTGGGATCAAAGCCAAACTCATTCTTCAGGTAATCGTTAAGCAGAATATTCCGGTTGGGCATGATGCCTTTTATAGCGGAGATGATCTTTTTACCTGTAAAAATATCCTTGGGCAAACTATCCAGCACCTCTTCGGTATATGCAGATGGGATAGCCAGAATTAAATAGTCAGATTCTTTGATGGCTTCTGTAATATCAGTAGTTAACGTAAGTAAAGATGTATTAAACGTAGCGGAGCGCAGATAGCTTGGATTATGGCCATACTTTTTAATATGATCTATAATATGCTGGCTGCGCACACTCCAATATAATGATACTGCATTTCCGTTCAGGATCTTTGCAAGGGCAGTTGCAAAACTGCCGCTGCCGATGATCGCAATCTTTGATGTATTCTTTTCTTCCTTTTTCAAGCAAATAAATTCAGAACATCTAAAATAAAAGAATCCCGCCTGATGGCGGGATTCTTTTATTCTTTTTTTCAGATTTATTTTGCGTCGTACACTTTTTCCTTGGGCACCACCATCACTTTCATTCCGTCTTTTAATGTTTTACTGATGGTATTGTACGGAGCGCTTACCACTTCATCGCCTTCTTTAATTCCACTCAGCACTTCAATGTATTCGTTATCCTGGATGTGTGTGCGGATGGCTACTTTCTTCACCGTTCCATCTTTTTGGATAATAAACACCACTTCTTCCATTTCATCTGTAACCACAGCATTGTTGGCTGCTGTTGTTTCCTGTCCCTGCGCTTTCTTTTTATCGGCTTCTTCTTTTGCTTTGGCCTGCGATTCTTTTTCGTTCTTATCACGTGTTGTAACGGCAAGAATAGGCACTGCAATTACATTCACTTGTTTTGTGGTCATAATATCGGCACTGGCACTCATACCGGGACGGAAAGGAAGTGCTTTTCCTTTTACGGGATCAACAAGGTCGGCATAAGAAGCAGGATCGATACGGATGTACACTTTGTAATTTGTTACATCGCCTGATGTTGCTGACGCTGTTGCCGACTGAGCCGATGTGCTGCTGCTGGATATTTGTGTAACCACACCTTTAAACTTGCGGTCGTTATAAGCATCTACTTCAATAATGGCACTGTCGCCAATCTTTACTTTTGGAATATCATTTTCACCCACATCCACACGCACTTCAATTTTGCTCATATCTGCCACACGCATAATTTCTGTACCAAGACTGAAACTGTTACCTGCTACACGTTCGCCTTTCTTCACAGCTAACAAAGAAACGATACCATCCATCGGCGATACAATAGATGTACGTGAAAGGTTCTTTTCCGCTTCCGTTAAGCTGGCCTGTGCACTTTGCACACCTGCTTTACCACTGCGTATTGTTTGACGGGCAGCTTCAAGATCTGCACGTGCTGTTAAATATGTACTCTCTGCTGTTTCAAACTCCTGGCGTGAGATCACCTTTTCATCAAAAAGTTTTTTCTGCCTGTCGTATGCAAGTTTAGCCTGGTTAAATCTTGCTTCGGCAGCTTTCAGGTTTGCTTCTGTATTACCCACCTGTGCCTGTTGCTGGTTTACAACTGATGCTGCACGGTCTTTAGCCGAAGTAAGTACATCAGCAAATACTCTTGCCAGCACCTGTCCTTTGCGAACGCTGTCGCCTTCTTCTACATACATTTCCACTACCTCACCACTCACATCGGAACTTACTTTGCGTTCATCTTCCGGGTAAACTTTACCACTTGCACTTACTGTTTCAATGATGGTTCTGCGGATGATCTTTTCGGTAGCCACTTTTGTTGCTTCCTTTTTACCGATCACTTCATTCTTCTTAAGAATGACAAGTGTAATCACTAACACCAAGAGGATACCGAGGATCCACCAGATTTTCTTATTCATAGTTCTTTATTCCTTTATTGATTAGATCTTACTTTACAATTTTATACCCTGACCTTTATAAAACTCCAGCACTTTCATGCGGAATACATAATCATATTGATCAGACAGATTCTGGATACGTGCACGAAACAGGTTATTCTGGTTCGTGATCAATTCAATTGTTTGCAACAACCCTGCTTCATAACGTTTTTGTGCAAGCACGTTGGCTTTCTCTGCAATTTCCAGTGTTTTTTTACTGGCATTGAAACGTTGCATGGCATTTACAGCTGCATTATACGCCTGGTAAATATCATTCTTCAACTGCATATCGGCCTGCTCTTTTACCAGCTTTGCATTGATAAGATTCAGCTTGGCCCTGTTATAATTGGTACGAACTGTTGCGCCATTAAAAATGGGAACTGAGATTTGGATGCCAAAGTTCTGACGAAAGTTCTGATTCATTTGAGTCCCCCATCCCGTCCACATTTCACCAAACCCTTTTTTACCCTGGATAATATCAATATCAGGAGTCTGCACAAAATAGTTTGTACCGTTTACATTCACAATTGGCGAAGAAGCATTGGGTTGATTGTAGCCTAAAAAATTAAACCCGGTAACTTTGGTGTTGGAGTTTGCAAAGTTTGTTCCCAACCCTGCAAACGCAGAAATAGAAGGATAAAACTGCCCCTTGATTGATTTGATGTTTGCTTCATTTGCCTTTATCTGCAAATCGTTTACACGCTGACGTGGTTGTGTTTGCAAAGCCATATTATATACTACATCGGGCATGAGCTCCGCAATGGGATCAACCGGTATCATGGCCACAGGTGGTTCAGCAATATCAAATGGCTGGGCAGCATCCAGGTTCAGTGTTGCTTTTAACGTAAGCAGTGTTTGCTGTGCAGTGGTAAATGCAGTAATGTAAGTTGCACTGTCTGCCGCATATTGCGATTCCAGTTCCAGGCCATTCAATTCAGGTAAAGAACCGGCTTCTACCCTTTTCCTTGTATCAATGAGGCGGGCATTTGTCTGCTGCATCTGCACCTGTGCAATACGGGCCTGTTCTTTTGCCAGCAACGCCTGCAGGTAAGTGGTAGCCACACTCAACGCAATATCGTTCTTTGTACTTTCCACCGTAGCCTGGGCAGCAGCAAGACTGTATCTTGAACTGATGATGCCGTTCTTAACGCTGTTCCAGTTAAACAATAACGCATTTACATTCAACCCGGGCTGCTGGAAAAGCAAGGTTGTGGTTTCAAACAGGTTGGTGGTAGGGTTTACCGCCCGACCAAAGTTTGCACCTGTTGATACACTGAAATTTGCATTGGGGTATTGCGAAAGTTTGTTTTGCTCGTATGTTAAGTTAGCCAGCCTTGCCTGCACATCAGCCTGTTTTACAGAGATGTTATTGGCGATGGCATAATCCACACAACGCACCAAATCCCATTTTTCCTGAGCCTGGCTTTTTACAGCGGTAAGTAAGAGTACCGATGATAAGATTACTGAGAGTGCTTTTTTCATATATAACTATAGTGACAATATAATGACATTCGGGGCACGAATTTATTAATTTTTGACCAGCGGAAAACAGGATCATGAATTTCGGGTGTTTTCCCCCTTCTTCAGCAGCCCGGCGGTCAGTTCAGCACATTTGTCGCTCTTTTCCGGCAAATGTTACTTTCCGCAGCTTCATCTACTCTTTTAGCACTGCTTTTTTCCGATGCAGCAGAAAATAGATGACCACAAAAGCAGCCAGCACCGCCACACCCGTTAATGCTGCCGATGGATCGTCAATGGCAATGCTTGTTCCAACAAATACATAAGCAGCCATAAAGATCAGGGGCATCAACGGAAACAGTTTCATCTTGTAAATACCGGTACCATCTAAATGCTTTGTCTTTTTCCTGAACCAGAAAATAGTGGCACTGCTCAGGATCATACCAAAACAATCGAGGAAGATGGTAAAGGATAAGATCTTTTCAAACTCCTGTGCAAAAAACAGGATCACAATACAAATGGCTGCAAACACGGTAAGCGAAAACGTGAGCACATTCGTTTTTTCATTTTGCTTCGCAAACAGTTTCGGCAAACTTCCATCATCTCCCATGGCATACATTACCCGTGGATTGCTCATGAGCAAACCATTTACATAAGCAAGCACACCTAAAAAAAGAAAGGCTGAAAAAACAGTTGCGCCTGTTGTGCCGAATATTTTATCGATCACCACATAAGCAATCTCCCGTTCGCCTTTCATCTGATTAAAGCCAACGAGATTGTAATAACTCATGTTCACGAGTAAATACAACCCAATGATGATGGCAATACCCATGAAAATACCACGTGGAATATTCTTTGTTGGGTTTTGTACTTCATTACCAAAGTTGATGGTTTGCTGGTAACCGCCATAGGTAAACGAAACAGCAATTAAACTCACACCTAAACTCTTTATCCAATCGATGGTTGTAAAATTGGTTGCCGCAGTTGTTACTGTTTCCTGCACAGCGTATTGATCAGGAAAAAAAAGTGCTGCAATAAGCACCAGTATCATCCCGATCTTAATGATCATTAAAATATTCTGCGCCATGGAACTCAATTTCAACCCACGCAGGTTAATAATATAAAAGATGATGATAGCTGCACAACTCACCAATGCTTTATGAACATCGGTCCATTCGCCGGGAAATAATTTCAACAGGTAACCACTGCCAATCAACGCCACGCCACTCAAGCTGGCAGCATTGCTCACCAGTATCAAACAATTAATAGCAAAGGCAATGCTTGGATGATAAGCCTGTGCAAACACTTTGTAATAACCACCGGTTACGGGAAAACGACTGCCGATCTCGGCATACGTTAGTGCGCCACACAAAGCCACCAAACCACCTACCAGCCATGCACTGAAATAAACGGTAGGATCAATTGCATCTTTGGCGCTTGTTGCCGCTGTACGGAAAATGCCCATACCTATTACCAGTCCCACAACGATCATGGTAAAGGAAAACAGGTTGAGTTTGCTGTTTGTTGTCTTCATGCTTTTACTTGGGCTTTGAAGATAGGGAAAGGATGGCTGATTTCGGATGTAGGATTTATGATTTGTTGCAGGTTGCAAGTTTCAGGTTTTTTGTTCCCTGCCAGGTTCGCACTTCGTACTTCATTTTTCGTACTTATCTTTAGCGCATGAAGAACCAATTACTAACCCTGCTTAGCTTAACAACCATTGCATTTTCTTCGTTTGCCCAAACCCATCCCGATTCAAGTAAAGAATTAGGAGAAGTAGTGATCACTGCGTTTGAACAGAACCGTAAGTTGATGGATGTTCCCGCAGCCATAAGTTATATCAGCAACAAGCAACTCAACCGTTTTACGCCAGCATCAATTGTTTCGGCCATGAACACCGCACCAGGTGTACGCATGGAAGAACGCAGTCCCGGTAGTTACCGCTTAAATATCCGTGGCAGTTCGTTGCGTTCGCCCTTTGGTGTGCGTAATGTAAAAGTGTACCTCAACGATATTCCGTTTACCGAACCCGGTGGTTCCACTTATTTAAACCTGCTCGGTTTTTATAATATTAATTCCATTGAAGTATTGAAAGGACCTTCAGGAAGCCTGTATGGTGCTGGCAGTGGTGGTGCTGTGTTGATCAAAACAAATAACAACAACCAACCTGCAGGTGTGGGTGTTGATTATACCTTCGGCAGTTTCGGTTTGCAAAATGCCAATGTGTATGCACGCATTGGTGAAGGAAAAAGCCAGCAAACCATTGGTTTTACTAAACTGCACAGCGATGGTTACCGTGAGTGGACAAGACTCGACCGCAGCGTGTTTACATGGGATAGTCGTTTTACCATTGATGAAAAGCAAAGCATACGCACTTATTTAATGTATGCTGATCTTTCTTACCAAACTCCCGGCGGTTTAACTGCTGCTGAATTTGCAGCCAATCCCAAACAGGCAAGACCACGTGTGGGTGCTACACCATCGAGTGCGCAGGCAGATGCAAGTGTTAACCAGAAAAGTTTTTTAGCAGGTGTGAGTTATGATTACAACATTACTTCGAATTTTAAAAACACCACATCGGTGTATGCTGCGTTCTCACAATTCGCTAACCCAACTGTTCGCAACTACGAACGCCGCAGCGAACCGCATACAGGTGGCAGGACAACATTTGCATATACGCCTACTGTTGGTTTGGGTGAATTAAAATTTGTTGCAGGTGCAGAACTGCAACGTGGCTGGTACAACATTCGTGTGTACAAAAATGTAAATGGTAAAAGCGATAGTCTGCAGACAGAAGATGAAGTGAACCCGTTTTTGTGGAGTGTGTTTGCACAGGCCGATTGGAAGTTACCCAACGACTGGATCATTACAGCAGGTGCCAGCAGCAACCAGAACAGAATTGAAATTACCAGGCTGAATAAATTTCCATTAAGTCCGCAACGCAGAACGTATGCGAATGAACTGGCTCCACGTTTTTCATTGCTGAAGAAGTTCAGAAACAGTTTGTCTGTATATGCATCAGTAGCGAAAGGTTTTTCTGCGCCCACTTCTGCTGAAGTATTACCCAGCACTGGTGTTATTTCTACCGACTTAAATGCTGAAGAAGGCTGGAATTATGAAGCAGGTGTTCGTTACAGTTACAAGCAAAAACTGTTTGTGGATGTGAATGCCTTTTACTTTAAACTCAACAATACCATTGTGCAGCGCAGGGATGCAGGCGGTGCCGATTATTTTGTGAATGCTGGCCGCACCAAACAGCAAGGAATTGAAGCCAATGCACGGTACATTATTATGGATGATGTGAAACAGTTTGTATCAAATCTTTCTGCATGGGCAAGTTATACACTGAATGACTTTAAATATGAATCATTCAAACAGTTAACAACTGATTTCAGTGGTAAACATTTGCCAAGCGTTCCTGATAATATTTTTGCTGCTGGTGTTGATGTGGTATTTAAGCCAGGCATTTATGCCAACCTCACTTACACGTACAACAGCAAAACACCGCTGAACGATGCCAATACAGTTTACGGCAACGATTTTCATTTACTGGCTGCACGTATTGGCTTTAAACAGGTGTATGCAAAAGGTTTCCGTTTCGATGTTTTTGTAAGTGGCGATAACCTGTTTAATGAAGTATACAGTTTAGGTAATGATATTAATGCAGCAGCCAACCGTTTTTACAATGTAGCGCCGGGAAGAAATTATGCGGTTGGAGTGGCGATGTTTTGGGGGAACAAGAGATAATCCAAATTAGCTAAACAGATTCCTCCTTCGTCGGAAAGACAACTACGTTGATCTTTTTACTATTGCTCATCGCCTGTACAAACCTGAACTATGTTGTCATCCTGAGGCACGAAGGATCTGCTGAATAAACATTTGCTTCCTACCAAATATCCCCCTGATACACTTCCACTTCTTCCTTCCAGGTGGCGTAGGAATTTTTGGTTTCGTATAAACGCAGCTCCGTGAGTTTCATATCATCGGGCAACTCATCCTGGATGGCACGTTTAATAAAGAGTAATAAATTTTCGGCTGTAGGTTCTGCATCCCATGCAACAAGATTTTCCTGGTCCATTACTTCGGGATGTTGAGAAATATAGTTGTGCGATAATACCAGTTTATGATCAAGCAGATCAACCACTGCTTTTTGTACAATGCTTTTCAGGTCTTTAAAATCCAGCAAAAAACCCGGTGCCGGTAAATATGCCAGTTCGTTTACCGTTGCTCCAACGGTTACATGCAATTGGTAAGAATGTCCATGAATGTTTCTGCACATACCATTGTAACCATCTATTGCATGTGCAGTTTCAAAATCGAAGATCTTGGTGAGTAGTAACATGTTTGCCGTTTTTAAAACGGCACAAAATTATCGGGGCATTTTTTTATTTCTGTATTTGCAGGGCTGATGCTCATCAGCTTTTGCTGCAACAGGCATCATGTTCATTTAACGTACTGGCGGACAATCCCAGCTGTTCTTTCTGCCGAAACGATAAATGATACCCGCTGCAATGTTGTAATAATGATCATTACGTTGAGGGTTAGCAGCACGACTAAATCCATCAAGATAATCTGTAAACAAAAACCGGTACGATGCTTCTGCATGCAATACAATTGCCGGAGAAACAGAATAGCGCATTCCTGCCCCAACTGGTACTGATGGCATAACACGTGGTGTGCGTGCAGAAAGATCGGCTGCAAGTCGTGTGAATAATTCCGGCTCAGCTTCAAAATACGCAGCATTGAAAGCACTTGCATCTCTGCGAATGCGAACCAGGCTTACTGCCACACCAGCAAACAAATACGGCGATAATTGTTTTCCTGCATCACTCCATCCAGGCGGGCTCCACACAAACTGTGGCGATACTTCAATCAACGATGTGCGGAAATTAAAGTTGCGTTGCTGCCTGTAAGCCGGGCTGTTATACTTTGCATCATCGCCATGCAAAGAAGCAATGGAGAATTGCAACCTTACTGCCATTGTTGTAGTTAAAAGCCGGGAGCCATGCAACACCAACCCTGGTCGTATTGTTTTTAACGACCCAAACCTGTAAGGCGTAAGATCACCTTGATAAACAAAGGCACCTGCAGCGATACCTGCTTCATATTTCGGCTGTTTGATTTGCGCCTGCAGCTGTGTACACATCATGATAAGAACAACAATACTCTTGCTGATGAAACGGATCATAAACATTGGTTTAAGTGGTAACGATCAATGTTTCTGATAAGCCTTGTCAGGAATGTTGCGAATAGAGAGATCAGGAGGTTGCAGTATTAACGGCGCATCTTTCCTGTGCGTATAAGGCAAATGTTAAATGCATGTAAAGAGATGTGAGTTCGTTTCACCCACTCATCTTTACTTATTCAGATAACTTGTGAACAATTCAACTCAAACTAATTTGCAACTGCAAAACCGCTCCCCTACTTTTGCCGCTGTAACGGTTCCTGGTGTCATAACCGGGATTAAAAGGGAAGTCCGGTGTAAGTCCGGCGCTATCCCCGTAGCTGTAAGTTCTGTTAGTGAATGGTCAAAAGTCAATGGTGAATGATTCCACAGCGGAACCCCACTCACCACTCACAATTCACCACTCACCTGTTGATATCTACATACCACTGTTCATGAAAGGTACTTGCCACATGAACGGGAAGGTGCTCAGCAGTGAACGAGCCAGAAGACCTGCCGATACAAGTTTTCAATCATTTGCTTTCGGGTGAAAGGCAGGAGGTGTAACAGCACATCGCTTTTATATTTTCTATTTCTTTTTCTGAAAGCAGTCACAACAAAACATTTTTCTAAAAATGAAAAAGAATTTATTTGTAGTGGCTGCCGGATTATTCATCAGCAGTCAGCTAAGTGCACAGGACAGCACATCAAAATCGTTAAGCGAAGTAGTGGTTACCGCTAACAAAGTAAACCAGCGCATTCTTGAAACGGGCAAGGTAACAACCGTCATTAACCGCAAAACCATTGAACAAAGTGCAGGAAAAGATCTTGCACAGCTCTTAACAGAACAGGCTGGCATTGTGGTGAACGGTGCAACCAGCAACCCAGGTAAAGACAAAAGTATTTTTATGCGTGGTGCAGGTAATGGCTACACAGTTATTTTAATTGATGGTATTCCTGTAAACGATCCGTCTTTTGCAGGTGCATTTGATCTGCGCTTGCTGCCAATTGATCAGATTGAGCGTATTGAAATTGTAAAAGGCGCACAATCGACCAACTATGGTTCCGATGCCGTGGCCGGTGTCATCAATATCATTTCAAAACGTGGTGCATCAAAACCAGCACAGTTTTATGGTACGGCAGCTGCAGGTTCCTTCGATACATACAAATTCACTGCAGGTGTGCGTGGTACTGCTGAAAAAGTAAATTATAATTTTTCTTTTTCGCACAACGAATCAAAAGGCATTTCAGAAGCAATTGATAAAACAGGTACAGGCAATTTTGACAAAGATGGGTTCCTCAACAACGCCATTAACTTTAGTGCCGATGCACCTGTTACAAAACACATACGTGTGCAACCATTCGCCCGTTACAGTTATTTCCAGGGCGGGTATGATGATGGTTCATTCACTGATGCAGCCAATAACTATACCTCCTCTTTATTTACTGCAGGTTCAGCTGTGGAAGTAAAAACAGAAAAAGCAGGCGGCCGTGCTTACTTCAGTTACGATGAAATGGATCGCACATTTAATAGTGAAGCCTGGGGGCCAACAGCGTACAAAGGCACCAATAAAATTGTTGACCTGTTTGGCTACTACCAAATTGCCCCAAAAGTAAAAGTACTGGCAGGTGTTGATAACCGCTACCAGCAAAATCTTGATTCAAATGTGCACATCAACAGCCCGTATCTGAGTTTGTTTCTGCAGAACCTCGGTGGTTTTTATCTTGAAGCCGGAGCCCGTTACAACATGCATTCTCAGTTTGGCGATAATTTTACTTACAGCATCAACCCATCGTATGTGTTGAATAAAAACACAAAGCTGTTTGTAAACTATGCTACCGCTTTTCGTGCTCCAAGCATCACAGCTTTGTATGGCGCATGGGGTGCAAATCCTGATCTGAAACCTGAATATTCAAAAACATTTGAGGCAGGTGTGCAAACATCTTTGCTTAACGATAAAATTTCTGTTCGTGCAGTGTACTTCAACCGTCATAACAAGGATGTGATCATTTACACATCCAGGTACGAAAACTATGACAAGCAGGATGATCATGGCTTTGAAATTGAACCAACGATACAGTTCAACAATAAATTAAAACTGGCTGCTTATTATAGTTTCCTTGATGGTGAAGTAACCACAAAAGGAGCCGGAGGAAAAGATACCAGCTATTTCAACTTGCTGCGCCGTCCGAAACATTCCCTCGGAGCAACCATCAGTTATCAAATAACACCTTCCTTTTTTGTAAGCACAAATGTGTACAACTATGGCAAACGTACCGATATGGATTTCGGCACCTGGCCTTCCACACAGGTAAATCTTGATAGTTATTTGCTGTTGGGTGTGCATGCAGAATACAGTTTCTTTAAAAACAAACTGGTTGTATTTGCCGATGGTAAAAACCTGCTGAACACAAACTATGTGGAGGTGTTGGGTTACAGCACACCAGGTATCAACGTCATGGGAGGTATCCGTTTTAATCTTTAATAACAGCGAGTGGCGAGTAGTGAGTGGCAAGTAAAAAACACTCGCTACTTACTACTCACCACTTACAATTTCATGTTTATGTCACAAAAAATCAATCCCCGTTTTGCAGTACTGGCCATCATCATGATTGCCGTTGCAGCGTTGCGCATTCCCAATGCAGCACAATTAGGTCCTTTAAGCAACTTTACACCCATTGGTGCAATGGGTTTGTTTGGTGGTGCTTATTTTACCAAAAACTGGAAAGCATTTGGTTTTCCTTTGCTCACACTTTTGTTAAGTGATCTTATCATTAACATCTTCGTGTACAACGGGCAATATGGTATTATGTACGGAAGCTGGTATTGGGTGTATGGTGGTTTTGTGCTTATTGTATTAGCCGGCCGTTTGTTCCTGAAGAATGTGAACGTAAAAAATGTTGTGCTTACAGGTATTGGCAGCACGCTTGTTTACTGGCTGGTGGTTGATTTTGGTGTGTTCCTGTTTGGCTGTACCGATATTACAACCGGGCAAACAATGGATCACAGTTTTGCCAGCTTACTTAAATGTTATGCACAGGGAGCACCTTACATGAAAAACTTTTTGATCGGCACACTTGTTTATAGCGGAATCATGTTTGGCTTATTTGAGTGGATGAAAACACGCTATAGCTCGCTGAAATTCGCTTAAGAAAAACCGTCAACGCATATTGATCCGAAACCAACGGCAGTGTTTGTAACTGCTGCCGGGTTTCGGATTTTCTTTTTCCCGAAATCGTAAAAAGGGCCGCCACACCGCAAATGCACACCCCGTAAGCGCCCTGCTTATTCAAAATTGTTTTGTCAACAGGGGGTTAATAACTTTCATCTTTCATCTCTTTCAAAAGCTGTTATTTTATCGTTCGCTGGTTGAAACAGTACGTTTCATTAAAAGGGAATCCGGTGAAGCTGATCACTAAAAAGCCAGTCCGGAACTATCCCCGTAGCTGTAAGTTCTTACGATGATTCAATAATGAATGATGAGGTAAGCCCATTGTGCACTCATTATGTTTCATTCATCCTGCTGCATCTGCAAACCACTGTTCCGTTCAGGGAATGGGAAGGTTCGTCAGCAGAGAACAAGTCAGAAGACCTGCCGGTGCAAATAATTTGTAACTACACTTTCGGAGGAAAAGTATGGTACTGAAAGCTTCGCTGCTATTGGCAGCTTATTCTCTCAGCACTATACGTTTCGTCCGGGGTTCTAAATAAAAGCAAGCACGATGGAGCACAACGACGAAATTCTATTGAAGGAAAACAAGGACAGATTTGTTATTCTGCCAATCAATTACCCAAAAGTTTGGGAACAGTATAAACGACACGAAGCAAGTTTCTGGACAGCAGAAGAAATTGACCTGAGTGGTGACTTGAAAGACTGGGCAGCTTTGAATGATGGCGAGCGTCATTTCATTTCGCATGTCTTGGCATTTTTTGCCGCAAGTGATGGTATAGTAAATGAAAATCTTGCGGTGAACTTTATGAGCGAAGTGCAGCTGCCCGAAGCAAGATGTTTCTATGGTTTCCAGATCATGATGGAAAACATCCACAGCGAAACGTATGCACTGCTTATTGATACATATATTAAAGACCCGCAGGAAAAACATAAACTCTTTCACGCCATTGATACGGTGCCTGCTGTAACCAAAAAAGCAGAATGGGCATTGCGTTGGATTGAGAATGGAAATTTTGCGGAGCGTCTTGTTGCATTTGCAGCAGTGGAAGGTATTTTCTTCAGCGGTAGCTTCTGTTCAATTTTCTGGTTAAAGAAAAGAGGATTGATGCCGGGCTTAACATTCAGCAATGAACTCATCAGCCGTGATGAAGGATTGCATTGCGAATTTGCCTGTCTTTTGTACAGCATGCTGAAAAATAAACTTTCAGAAGAAGAAGTGAAGTCCATTATTGGTGATGCTGTGACCATTGAAAAAGAATTCATCACAGAAGCATTACCTGTTGACCTGATTGGTATGAATGCACGCCTGATGCAACAGTACATTGAATTTGTTGCCGACCGTTGGTTAACAGAACTGGGCTATTCAAAAATGTTCAACAGCAGCAATCCATTCGACTTTATGGAAATGATCTCACTGCAGGGCAAAACCAATTTCTTTGAAAAACGTGTGGGCGATTACCAGAAAGCAGGCGTAATGGCCAGCAAAGATTCGCAGGTGTTTAGCACAGATGATGATTTTTAGAAACGTTTGAAGAAGATGCAGGATATAAGAAGCAAGAATGAACGATATCCACCATCAATAATATAGATAACAGAAAAAACTTAAGATATGTTCGTAGTAAAAAGAAATGGAAAACAGGAACCGGTAAAGTTTGATAAGGTAACAGCACGTATTGAAAAACTCAGCTATAGTTTAAGCCCATTGGTGAATGTGCACGAAGTAGCGAAGAAAACCATCGAAGGTATTTATGCAGGTGTACCCACCACCGAGCTGGATAACCTGGCAGCAGAAACCTCTGCATCGCTCACCACTATTCACCCCGATTATGCAATTCTAGCATCACGCATTGCTGTAAGCAACCTGCATAAGAATACAACGAAGAGTTTCTCTTCTACTATGCGTAAGCTGCATCAATACACCGATAAGAAGAATGGCAAAAGGATGCCGCTGATTGCTGATGATGTGATGCAGATCATTGAAGAAAATGCAGATGTATTGGACAGCACTATTATTTATGACCGTGATTACGGGTTTGATTATTTCGGTTTTAAAACACTGGAAAAATCATACCTGCTGCGTATTGATGAAAAAATTGCTGAACGTCCACAACACATGTACATGCGTGTAGCTGTAGGCATTCATAAAAATGATATTGACGAGGCCATTAAAACATATCATTTGCTGAGTGAAAAGTGGATGACACATGCCACTCCTACCTTGTTCAACTCCGGTACTCCAAAACCACAAATGAGCTCCTGCTTTCTGTTAACCATGAAAGAGGACAGCATTGATGGTATTTATGATACATTAAAGCAAACGGCTAAAATTTCGCAGAGTGCAGGTGGTATTGGTTTGGCTATTCATAATATCCGTGCAACCGGCAGTTATATTGGTGGCACCAATGGCACAAGCAATGGCATCATTCCAATGCTGCGTGTGTATAACGATACTGCACGTTATGTTGACCAGGGCGGTGGTAAACGTAAAGGCGCATTTGCTATTTATCTTGAACCATGGCATGCTGATGTGTTTGAGTTTCTTGACCTGCGTAAAAACCATGGTAAGGAAGAGTTGCGTGCAAGGGATCTTTTTTATGCATTATGGATCTGCGATCTGTTTATGAAACGTGTGGAGGCAAATGCAGAATGGAGTTTGTTCTGTCCTAACGAAGCACCGGGCTTAAGCGAGTGCTGGGGCGAAGAGTTTGAACAACTGTATACTCGCTACGAACAGGAAGGCAGGGCACGCAAAACAATCAAAGCACAAGACCTTTGGTTTGCTATTCTTGAATCGCAGATTGAAACAGGTACACCTTATATGCTGTATAAAGATGCTGCCAACCGTAAAAGCAATCAGCAAAACTTAGGTACAATTAAAAGCAGTAACCTGTGTACCGAGATCATGGAATACACAAGCCCCGATGAAGTGGCTGTTTGCAATCTTGCTTCTATCGCCTTACCCAAGTTTGTGGTAAATGGAACATTTGATCATGAGAAACTGTACGAGGTAACTTACCAGGCCACAAAAAACCTGAACAAGATCATTGATAACAATTATTATCCTGTAGAAGAAGCAAAGAACTCAAACCTGAAACATCGCCCTATCGGTTTAGGCGTACAAGGTTTGGCCGATGTATTTATTCTGTTGCGTTTACCATTTGAAAGTGATCTTGCAAAGCTGCTGAACAAAAATATTTTTGAGACCATTTACTTTGCTGCAATGACGGCAAGTAAGGATCTTGCAAAAACTGAAGGCGCTTATTCAACGTATGCAGGTTCGCCTGTATCAAAAGGTATTTTCCAGTTTGATATGTGGGGGGTAACACCAAGCGACCGCTGGAACTGGGATCTGCTAAAAGAAGAAGTGAAACAATACGGTGTGCGTAACTCACTGTTGTTGGCACCTATGCCTACTGCTTCCACTTCGCAGATATTCGGCAACAACGAATGTTTTGAACCATATACCTCTAACATTTATACAAGACGTGTATTAAGCGGCGAATTTATTGTGGTGAACAAACATCTGCTGAAAGATCTTGTTGAACTTGGTTTGTGGAATAATGATATGAAGAATAAGATCATTGCGGCAAACGGCTCTGTTCAGCAAATTGATGAGATCCCTGCAGATATTAAAGAACTGTACAAAACGGTTTGGGAGATCAAGCAACGTAACATTATTGATATGGCTGCTGACCGTGGTGCATTTATCTGCCAGTCACAATCGCTCAACTTGTTTGTTGACAGCCCAACTGCATCAAAACTTACATCAATGCATTTCTATGGCTGGAAGAAAGGATTGAAAACAGGTATGTATTACTTGCGTACGCAGGCAGCTGCACAAGCGGTACAATTCACTGTGCAAAAACAGGCAGCTAACCAGGTTGATCCTGTTATTCCTCAAACAAAAAATGTTTCGCCCAATACAACAACCGATGTTGAACCAACACAGGTTGATGGACCTAGCTGCAGTATGCAGGATGGCTGCATCAGTTGCGGATCATGATAAATGAAAAAGAAGAATGAAGAAGTCCTTGCTTCTTCATTCTTCTTTTATGCTTAACTACCAAATGCGATCTAAAAATGAAATCCTGCTCCTTTTTACCGGCCGCCACGCAAATGATCTACGACATGGGTTTGCAACACCTGCTCCATGGCGTAACGTTTGAATGTCCGCCCATAGCTTTGGAAGAAAAACAAAAAGTGGTGCGTTGTGTAATGGAAGGAAAAAATTACAGCAGCGATGAGATCGATAAAATATTTTCGGCCAGCAAAGCAGAAGGTAGAAGCCTGTATTATGTGGATGAAGATGCGCTGCAAAACATACAGCCCGATGTGATCTTTACACAGGATGTATGTGAAGTTTGCCAGATCGACACGGCCTGCACAGCGGCTGCAGTAGCCAATCTTGAAAAACAACCAACGCTGGTTACACTCACGCCGCAAACACTCGATGATGTGTATTACACAGCTGTAACCATTGCTACAGCATTGGGTCATGAATCGGCCGGCTATCATTATCTCGCCGGTTTACAAAAACGAACTGTTCATATTCTTGATAAACTCCGTCGCCATCACATGCCGTTGAAACGTGTACTGCTGATGGAATGGATACAACCCATTTACAATTGCGGTCACTGGATCCCTTTTCAAATTGCACAGGCGGGTGGTATTGATATGCTCAGTAACCCGGGTGGCGACAGTATTGTTACACAATGGGAAAAGATCGTAAAATACAACCCCGAAGTACTGGTAATAGCGCCTTGTGGTTTTACTGTTGAACGTACGAAAGAAGAATTGCATCTGCTTACTTCAAAAAAAGAATGGCAGCAACTGGAAGCGGTAAAAACAAATGCCGTATACATCTGCGATTACGATCTGTTTACGCAACCTTCTGCATCTACTTTAGTTGATGGTATTGAACTGCTGGCAGCATTGTTTCATCCATCATTGTTTCGTGTGCCAGTACATTTGCAGCAAAAAGTTTTTCACTTTTCAAACAGCGATCACTATGTGCAAGCATGAACAAAAAAATTGTCCACGCTGTAATACAGCATTCGAATGCCGAGTGGGCGATATTACCAACTGCCAATGCTACGGTGTTGAATTGAGCGTGGAGGAAGAAGCATTCATTACAAAACAATTTTCCGATTGTTTATGCCGTAGCTGCCTGCAACAATTAAAAAGCAGGTACACCTTATTTACAGAACAGAAAGATCTATACAGCAACCGTTAAGATGGCGAAAGAAAAGAATTGCAGCAGATGTGGTATTGCTTTCGGATGCAGTACAGAAGAGAACGGCACCAGCTGCTGGTGTAATACCTACCCGCCACTGTTTACTCCCGATCCGGTGATCAACTGCATGTGCCCGAAATGCCTGCATGAAGCAACAAAAGAAAAGATTGATGCCTATGTTACAGACATGACGGTTGAAAAAGCATTGAACGATAACAAAGCCAAAGATCTTCCACGCAACAGCAAACAACTTGTTGAAGGAATTGACTACTATACAGAGAACACCTTCTTTGTATTTACTGCCTGGCATCATTTACGCAGGGGTTATTGTTGTAAGAGCGGATGCAGGCATTGTCCGTATGGTTATAAAAAATAAACAGCATGATCATTTTTATTACAGGTGGTGCACGCAGCGGCAAAAGCAGGTACGCACAGGAACGGGCATTGGCGCTTAGCAATAACCCGGTGTATGTTGCAACGGCCAAAGTGTGGGATGATGATTTTGAACAACGGGTAAAGCGTCATCAAAACGACCGTGATGAACGCTGGACCAATTTTGAAGAACAACGAAACGTAAGTGCATTGCCCATCGACAACCGTATTGTCATGATCGATTGTGTAACCTTATGGCTCACCAATTTTTTTGTGGATACACAGAATAATATTCATGCATCGCTTGAACTGTTGAAGAAAGAAATTGATGCTCTGCATACAAAGCCGGGTACTTTTTTTATCATCAGCAATGAAATTGGAATGGGGGTACATGCCGATACAGAGATCGGTCGTAAGTTCACCGATCTGCAGGGCTGGGCCAATCAATACATTGCAGCAAAAGCGGAGGAAGTGGTATTGATGGTAAGCGGAATTGCTGTTAAAATAAAGTGAGTGGCTAGTAAAAGCCACAACATTCACCATTGACCATTCACAACTCATCA
>NZ_CAMLGT010000003.1 GCF_946479605.1 uncultured Lacibacter sp. | reverse complement strand
CCACACGGTTTACAATAAAGCCAGGTGAATCTTTACAGATCACCGGTACTTTATTCATCTGTTTTGTCAAAGCAACCAGTTGCTCAATTACTTCTTCTTTCGTTTGTTCGCCACGTACAACCTCCACCAGTTTCATAATGGTGGCGGGATTAAAGAAATGCAAACCTGCTACACGTTGTGGTTGCTGTATTGATTGTTGTAAAAGAGAAATGGAAAGTGATGATGTGTTGCTGGCGAAAATAGTATCGCTGTGGTTGATCTCTGCCAGCTGATTGAAGAGTGCAATCTTTGCTTCCGGTTTTTCAATGATGGCTTCAATGATTACATCGGCAATGCAACCATTAACGTCACTGATGTACTGAAGATTATTTTTAACAGCGCTACTTTGTTCTACTGTAATTTTTTGTTTTGAAACAAGGCTGTCGAGATTTGTATTAATAGATGCTTCTGCTTTTTGCAACACTTCTTTGTTCAGATCGAAGAGCAATGTATAAATGCCGCTTTGTGCAGCAGCCTGTGCAATACCGCTGCCCATTGTTCCTGCACCGCAAACGCAAATTGTCTGAACCATGATTTGGGTAGATGATTGGGATTTAAAAGATAAAGTTATGGTTTCTCTTTTATTCGTATCGAAAGTATGGTACTATACATCATGTCGTAAAATCCGGTAGAATCATAACCACTATGTTCCGCAATTATTTGCAAGTATCTATCCTTTAAACTTGTTATACCTATAACACAAATAGAGGGCTTATTCGTAACAAAGTTTTGGGAACTCAATAAAAAATATGTGTAAAATGAATAGCCGTTTATATTTATTTTTTCTTTCTTTATTAACTTGGGTTCTTTAAATAAACTGACACTAAGGGCATCAAGTAGCAAAGAACTATCCCTCTCGTCTATTTTTCGTAAAGTCTTTCCTGCCTCAATCCATCTTTTTGGCTTATGTCTAATTGTAAGTTGATACAATGAATCAGGCTCTCTATTTGTGAAAAAACCACTTTCGGCAAGAGGTTCATAATTGCGGTCTGCGAATCTGTACTGTATCCAGCCACAAGGAATACAATCCGAAGTATTCCACCATTGATAGAAAGTATCAAGTCGATTTGGAATTAAAATGCTTAAAAATCCCAATGTATCTTTTAGCCCGGTGTTATTTTCAAGCAGGCCTGTAAGAATTATATTCTTTTCTTGGTAGTTACTTTTTTCGGTTGAAACATTTTTCTCATTACAAGCCGCACAATAGATAACGAAGAGACTCAGTAATATCAGTAGGCTTTTCATAATCATTCTAATGTGCTTACATAAACGCACGAAATCTGCAGTTGTTGTTCCAAGAAGGTGATACAGAACAAGAGTGGGACGCAACAGAAGATATATAATAGCAATACTGCCAGGTTCATACTATCAACTATGAACTATCAACTACCGGCTTTCTTACACCGCTCCCGTAAACTGTTTCAAAAATCGTACATCGTTTTCACTGAACAAACGAATGTCTTTAATGCCATACTTCAGCAGCGCAGGGCGTTCAATACCCATACCAAATGCAAAGCCTGAATATTTGTTGCTGTCGATGCCGCAGTTCTCCAACACTTTCGGGTGCACCATGCCGCAACCAAGAATTTCTAACCAACCTGTTTTCTTACACACGCTGCAACCTTCGCCGTTGCACAACAGACAACTGATGTCCATTTCGGCACTGGGTTCGGTGAACGGGAAGTAAGACGGACGGAAACGCACTTTCACATCTTTACCAAACATTTCCTGCACAAAGAAGTACAGTGTTTGCTTCAGGTCGGCAAAGCTTACTTTTTCATCAACATACAAACCCTCGATCTGGTGAAAGAAGCAATGACTTCTTGCACTGATGGTTTCGTTACGATACACACGTCCCGGTGTAATAATGCGGATGGGCAATTTGCCTTTCTGCATTTCATGGATCTGTACATTACTCGTGTGCGTACGCAGGAGCCATGCAGGATCGGTATTGATATAGAATGTATCCTGCATATCACGTGCAGGATGATTTTCTGGAAGATTTAATGCCGTGAAGTTGTGAAAGTCATCATCAATTTCCGGACCTTCAGCAACAGAGAAACCCAAACGCTGAAAAATGTTCACCATGCGGTTGCGCATCAGGCTGATGGGGTGACGGCTGCCGATAGGTAACGCATCGCCGGGCAAGCTGAGATCGATCTTTGCAGCGGTATCATCAGATCCGTTGCCGGTCAACGCTTTCCATTCTTCGTATTTCCCTTCAGCAAACTGCTTGAACTCGTTCATACTTTGACCAAAGGCTTTCTTCTGTTCGTTCGCCACATTTTTCATTTCGCCCATCAGCGATTTCACCAGCCCTTTGGTACCAAGGAATTTAATGCGATACTCTTCCAGTGCCTTTGCACTGTCTATCTGCAACGCTTCAATTTCTTTCTTAAAGTTCTCGATCTGTTGTAACACCTGTTCCATGCCGCAAAGATAATTCTTTGCAGTTTCTGGTTCTTAGTTTATAGTTGATAGTTGTGCGTGTTCTCAATTTTTGTACTGAAGCAAGGTTTTGCAGCAAGCAAAAAGTCCCCTTTCAGGGGGATTTAGGGGGTTTCTTTTCTTATGTTTGCCACCGAAATAAAACTACATGAGTGATTCACAGATGATTGAAGATTTTTTGCAGCCGGTTGATCTTTCGGCTGTGTTGGGCGATGAGGAGTTGAATGAGGCGCAGCTTGGCCGCCATATCCAAACCTATGCATTTCTTTTTCCCGACCTGGAGCAGGTTGACCTGGTGATACTGGGCATTACCGAAGAACGTGGCACAGGCAATGGTGTTTCTTCAAGCGATGCTCCAACAGTTATCCGTAAAAATTTATATCGTTTATACAACTGGCACCCCGATGTGAAGATTGCTGATATTGGTAATGTGGCGGCGGGCGCTTCGTTGAAAGATACCTATGCTGCTGCCAAAGCTGTTATTAAGGAATTAGTTGATGCAAAGAAAACAGTGTTGATCCTTGGCGGCAGTCATGATCTTACACTGGCGCAATATGGTGCTTATGTGCAGCGACAACAAATTGTTGAAGCAAGTTGTATAGATGCGTTCATCAACCTCAGTAATGAAACGCCACTGCGCAGTGAAAACTTTTTGATGGAAATGCTCACGGGTGAACCCAACTTCATTCGTCATTACAATCATATGGCTTTCCAGAGTTATTATGTACACCCCACCATTTTGCAAACGATGGATCGCCTGCGATTCGACTGTTTTCGTGTGGGTGTGGTGAAAGATGCGTTGGAGGAAATGGAACCGGTCATTCGCAGCAGTGATATGCTGAGTATTGATATTACAGCATTGGCCAATGCGTATGCGCCTGCCAACCGTACATCGCCAAATGGATTGAACGGACAAGACATTTGTACACTCACCCGTTTTGCAGGTATGAGTGATCAGTTAAGTACCATTGGTATTTATGGTTACAATCCAAAACTGGATGTGGATGAATTAACCGCTATCCAGATTTCACAAATGATCTGGTATTTTATTGATGGGTTGAACAAAGGAAAAACAGAAGCACCACTCGAAGACCGTCACCAGTTTAGTGAATACCATACAAGCATTAATGAGGCGGATGTATTGTTCTTACGCAGTCATAAAACAGGACGTTGGTGGATGCAGCTGCCGAATAAAAAGTTTATTGCCTGCAGTGCAACTGATTATCAACTCGCCATTCATAGTGAAATACCAGAACGCTGGTTAAGGGCGCAGGAGAGAGATTGATTTGTTGTTCTGGCGCAGAGAAATAAGAAAAAGAGGTAACGCAGAGTGCTTTCTCTGTGTTAAACGTAGCGTCCTCTTTTCTCAGCGCCAAAAGAACTATTCAACCGAAATAATTTCGTAAGCAACATTATTGAATTGAAATGCATCACCTGCTTTTTTCATCAGCATTAATTTCCCTAATGGCGCATCGGGCGAAACGGCAAATACAATTTCATCTTCAACTTTCAATTTACCCAAACCAAGACTGATGTAAAAAACTCCTTTGTTGGTATGAACAAGACTGCCACGCACAACAATTTCTGTTTGCAATGCAGCATCCAGTTTTTCGAGCACTGTTTTTTGCTGCAACAGTTCATTTAACTGCTGACTGTTGTTCTCCTGTTCAATCTGCAACATCGCTAATGCTGTTTCATGTTTATCGCCCGCCGTGCGTTTGGTTTCGTTACCTGCACTATCTGAAAGATCATGCAGGTTCTTTTGTATTGCTTCGATCTTTTGTTGTACGATTTCGACACAGGTCCGGTATGTTTTTTCTTTCAGCGTCATTAGTTCAAAGTTATGCCATACCTCTTTCGGCCGTTACGAAAATTATAAGATGCTGACAGGTATGGCATACATGATCACCACCCAACGAAAAAATGTATATTTAGCAATAAAATAAAGCTGAGATGATGATGAAAAAAGGGATTGGGTTTTTGTTTGTTTCTGTTTTCCTGTTTTCCTGTACTACGCAGAAACATATTGCTGGTTTTAAACAGCAACAACTCATTGCCGATTCTGCATTAACCAATGCGTTTGTTGGTATTGCAGTATATGATACCGAAAGCGGAAAATATCTTCATCAATACAACAGCAACAAATATTTT
The DNA here is from genome assembly GCF_946479605.1 of uncultured Lacibacter sp. The sequence continues at coordinate 47,711 of NZ_CAMLGT010000003.1, read as the reverse complement.
GTACCTGCAAGTAATACCAAACTTCCTACGCTGTATGCCGGCATGAAATACCTCGGTAAGCAATTACCCGGTCTGCAATACAAAGAAGAGAACGATACATTATACATACAGGCTACCGGTGACCCAACGCTGTTACATGTAGATTACAAAACACAACCTGTTGTTGATTTTTTAAAACAACAAACAAAACCAATTGTCATTAACAAAAGCAACTGGAAATCAGAAGCGCTGGGTTATGGCTGGGCGTGGGACGATTATCTGGGATATTACATGACAGAACGGAGTCCGCTGCCGGTATATGGCAATTATATAAAATGGATGCAGCAAAGAAGTGTGGAAGAAAGAGATGGTGCAAAAGATACAGCCTCAATGGTATTTACTGAACCGGAAGTAAACTGGGATGTGCAGTTTAAAACGGGCAAGTCAACTGCTTTTGATGTAACCCGCCCACGTACGGAAAACAAATACATGATCACCGAAGGCAGGGAAATGAGTAAGATACTTGAAGTACCTTTTGTAACAAACGGATTGCAATCGGCATTGGAGTTGTTGAAGGACACAGTTCATCAAACGATAACTGAAGAAAGTTTCCGCATTACAAATCCTGAAACAGTTTATTCGCAGCCCGTGGATTCCATGTTCAAACCATTGATGTACCGCAGCGATAATTTTTTTGCTGAACAAACCTTGCTGATGGTGAGCAACCAGTTGTTTGGTGAGATGGACGAACAAAAACTCATTGCACACCTGTTAAGTAATGATCTGAAAGGCTTTCCGCAAAAGCCAAAATGGGTAGATGGAAGCGGCTTGAGCCGTTACAATTTATTTACGCCGGAAGATTTTGTGTGGCTGCTGATAAAGATGAAAGATGAATTTGGATTGGAACGCTTGAAAACTATTTTGCCAACAGGCAACACCGGAACGCTGCGAAATTATTATGTAGATGATGCCGGTTTCATTTTTGCTAAAACGGGTTCCTTAACCGGGCATTTAGCATTAAGCGGTTTTCTCATCACAGCAAAAAATAAGTTGCTGGTATTTTCGGTGATCGTGAATAATCACAACACATCTGCAGCAAGTGTACGCAGAGCAGTTGAGAAATTTTTGAAACAGGTGAGAAGAGAAAATTGATACTGTTTTGTATTTCGACTATGCTCTGGACTTTTATCGTCCAAACTGTTTCTCCAGTTCGTCTTTTTTAATTTCCATGTAAACAGGAAAACCGTTGGATGTTGCGTTTGGTTGCGCACAGTTGAATAAGTCTTCCACCAACTGTTTCATTTCTTTTTGTGTAAGTGAACGGCCCGCTTTAATGCTGTGTTGTTTCGCCAGTGAACGAATCAACTTTTCACGTTTGGAAAATTTCAAATCGCTGGTGTAATGTTTGAACTGCTCCAGCAATAATTCAATTGCCATCGCTTCGTTGCCTTGTTCAACATCAGCAGGTGTGCCTTGTATAACGAATGTATCTTTGCCGAAAGGTTCAATCAGGTAACCAAGCTGTTTTAATTCATCATTTAACTCACCTAACAACACTGCATCAGCAGTTGAAAGATGCAACGTGGAAGGAAACAGGCTGCTTTGTGCTGCAATCGGTTTTCCATCAGCAGCGGCAAGGTATCGTTCATACAAAACACGCTCATGTGCATTCTGTTGATGAATGATCATCATTCCTTTTGCTGTTGAAGCAATAACGTAGGTTTGATGCAGCTGGGTAAATTCCTGATCGGCTAATACAAACTTTGGCGCACTGTTCAGTAACGAAAAATCTGCATTACGAACAGTCTCCTGTTGACTATCTGCTGTTGGCTTTGCAGCAGGTTCATAAAAATCCCGCCAGTGTTTCAACTCACTCTTCTGCTGCGGATCAATTTTATGTGCTGCATGTTTTTGTGTAAACGTATTGTATAACGATGAAGAAGAAGCCTGCGATTTCTGTTCGCTGGTGAATGGTTTGCTTACTGCATCAAGATGCTGAATGGTTGGGTCCAGGTCAAAATCAAGTGTTGGTGTAATGCTGAACTGTGCCAATGCATGCTTCACGGCCGACTGCACAAAGGCATACACGATCTTCTCATCTTCAAATTTTATTTCCTGCTTGGTTGGATGCACATTAATGTCCACTTGCGCAGGATCAAGATCAATGAACAATACATAAGCAGGAAAACTATCAGCAGCGATCATTTCCTGGAAAGCACCTGCTACTGCATGGTTGAGATAAGCACTTTTAATAAAACGATGGTTCACAAAAAAGTATTGATCTCCTCTTGTCTTCTTGGCTGTCTCCGGTTTGCCGATAAAACCATAAATGTTCATGTAATCGGTTTGCTCTTCAACCGAAACAAGTTTGGCGTTGTACTGATTGCCGAGCAATTGTACAATACGTTGTTTCAACGTGCCTCTGTCGAGGTGAAACATTTGTTGCCCGTTTGCTGTAAGCGAAAAGAAAATATCAGGGTAAGCCATGCTTACACGAATGAACTCATCAACGATGTGTCGCATTTCGGCAGCATTACTCTTTAAGAAATTTCTACGTGCAGGAACATTAAAAAACAAATTCTTCATGGCAATGCTGGTGCCATTCACTGCAGCCACCGGCTCTTGCTTTTTCACCACGCTGTTTTCAATTTCAATATAAGTGCCGGCAGTATCTTCTGCTCGTTTGGTTTTTACTTCCACCTGTGCAACTGCAGCAATAGACGCCAGTGCTTCACCACGAAAGCCCATTGTTTTAATGCGGAAGAGATCATCAATTTCTTTGATCTTGGAAGTGGCGTGGCGTTCAAACGCCATGCGTGCATCGGTTTCGCTCATGCCGCCACCGTTATCAATCACCTGCAACAGCTGCTTGCCTGCATCGTTAACGATGAGTTGAATTTCTGTTGCACCTGCATCCACTGCATTCTCCAGTAATTCTTTTACCGCACTGGCAGGTCGTTGAATTACTTCACCAGCAGCTATCTGGTTAGCAATATGATCGGGTAATAATTGAATAATATCCGGCACGTAAAATCCTTTGTGTTGAAACGGCAAATTTACATTACTTCAGCCAACCGTCGAAGGATAATTCGTTACCTTTAGCCAGATCGAAAAAGCAGAAAAACGTACATGAAAAAACTTACAGCAGCAGTCGTATTTGTCTTGGTACAATTATCAGCAGTGACGCAAACAAGGGAAGAGAAAGCAAAGCAGTGGGCCGATAGTGTGATACAAACACTCAGCAAAGATCAAAAGATCGCACAGCTCATGATCATCCGTGCACATAGTAATCTTGGTGCAAAACATGTACAGGAGGTAACCGATCTTATTACAAAATACAATGTAGGGGGCCTTTGTTTTTTCCAGGGCGGACCAGTACGGCAGGCTAATCTCACAAACTTTTACCAAAGCATTGCCAAAACACCATTGATGATCACCATTGACGGCGAGTGGGGTTTGGGTATGCGGTTGGATAGTGTTATTTCCCTGCCAAGGCAGTTAATGCTTGGCGCATCGCAGGACGCATCAATGGCATACGAATATGGAAAGATATTGGGCGAGCAATGCAAACGCATGGGCATACAGGTAAACTTTGCGCCTGTGGTTGATGTCAATAATAATCCAAACAACCCGGTTATCAATGATCGTTCTTTTGGTGAGGATAGGTATAAAGTGGCATTGTTTGGTGTGCAGGTAACAAAGGGCATGCAGGATATGGGCGTAATGGCTTGTGCCAAACATTTTCCCGGTCATGGTGATACGGAAACAGACAGTCACTACGATCTACCCATCATCAATAAAACGAAACCACAACTCGATTCATTAGAGTTATATCCATTTCGTGAGTTGTTTGAACGTGGCGTGGGCAGTGTTATGATCGGACATTTGTATATCCCTGCCATTGATAATACAAAAAATAAAGCAACTTCCTTATCGTACAACAACGTAACAAAATTGTTGCGTGAAGAAATGCAGTACAAAGGCATTACGTTTACCGATGCATTGGAGATGCAGGGTGTCAAAAAGTTTTATCCTGATGGTGAAGCAAGTGTGCAATCGCTCATTGCAGGAAATGACCTGCTGTGTTTACCTTCTGATATTCCTGCGGCCATTAAAAAAATTAAAACAGCCATCAAAAAGAAAAAGCTGAGTTGGGATGATCTCAACAGTCGTGTACACCGTGTGCTGATGGCAAAATATTTACACGGATTGGCAGAATTAAAACCAATCGACATAAATAATCTTGCAAACGACCTTAATGCAAAAACCGATGCTTTCAGAAAATTACTTGCACAAAAAACAGTTACGCTTTTACGCAATGAGCAGCAGATGCTGCCATTATCTACTGCGGCATTATCGTTTGTAAGTAAAGTAACAGGTAGTGAAAAGAAGATAGCGTATGTGGCAATTGGTATTACAGCTGATAATGTTATCACAAAAAAAATGAAAGACGAATTGAAAGCCGATGTGTTTTTCTTTTCGTATAAAAATGATGCGGGACGTATTTTATCATTGGTTGAACTGATCAAACATAATTACAGTCATGTGATAGTGGGATTGCATAATTACAGCCGCAGACCACAGAATAATTTCGGCATCAGTAAACCTGCATTGCAACTGGCTGATGAATTGCTGCAATTACCAAAATCAGCTTTATTGCTGTTTGGTAATCCTTATGCCATGAAAAACTTCTGCAATGTAAAACAGGCCATAGTGGCTTACGAAGATGACAGCTACACCCAGCTTGCTACGTTTGATGTGCTGAATGGATCACAGGCACCTGCCGGCAAATTGCCTGTTACAGTTTGTGAGCAGTTAACGTACGGTACAGGTCTTAGTTTTTTACTTCCCGGCAAAGCGGTGTTACCTTACCATAAAATTGCTGCAGAAAAATTTACCACGGTTGATTCAATTGTGGCAGATGCCATTGAGAAAAAAGCATTTCCGGGTTGTGTGATCATGGCGGTGAAAGATGGTGCTGTTGTTTTTGAAAAAGCATACGGTTCTTATACATACGATCAACAGGAACCAATGACAACCGAATCGGTATTTGATATGGCTTCGGTAACAAAAATTTGTGCTACCACCATTTCTGTTATGAAGCTGTATGAAGAAGGAAAACTTGATCTGAAAAAAAGATTGGGCGATTACCTTCCCTGGGTGAATGGCACCAACAAACAAGATCTGTTGATCGAGGATATTCTGCTGCACCAGGCAGGATTAAAATCATGGATTCCGTTTTACAGAGAAACGATTGATACCAACAGTGGTATTCCTTCTGCTCAGTTGTACACAAACGGTCCAAGTGAAGAATACAATGTTCGGGTGGCCGATACATTTTATATGCGGAACGATTGGGTTGATACCATGTATCAACGTATCCTGCAAAGTGAAATGGGGCCCAATGGAAAATATGTGTACAGCGATAATGATTTTATTTTTTTAGGAAAAATCGTTGAACAACTTTCGGGCATGACGCTGGATGAGTATGTACGCAAAACATTTTACCAGCCATTGCAGTTAGGAGCCACCGGTTTTCAACCCTTGAATCATTTGCCCATCAATCGTATTGTGCCAACTGAACGTGAAGTGCAGTTTCGCCGCCAGTTGTTACGTGGCGATGTGCATGATCCCGGAGCGGCCATGTTTGGTGGTATTGCAGGCCATGCAGGATTGTTCAGCACAGCATACGAACTGGCAATGATCCTGCAAATGCTCAACAATGGAGGCAGCATTGGAAAGCAGCAATTTTTTAAACCGGAAACAGTACAAAAGTTTATTGCTTATGGCAGTGAGATAAGTCGCCGTGGGTTGGGTTTTGATAAACCGGAGAAAGACAATGCCACACGCAAAGAACCTTATCCGGCTTTGCTTGTTTCGCCTTCCACATTTGGTCACACAGGTTATACAGGCACAGGTGTATGGGCCGATCCGGAAAATAAGATCGTGTATATTTTCCTGAGCAATCGTGTTTATCCTGAAGGTGGAACGAATACAAAGTTGTTAACGCTGAATGTGAGAGGAAAGGTGCAGGATGCGATTTATAAAGTGTTATTAGGGAAATAGACTCCTTAATAATTGTGAGGCATCATTTGCGCAAACTCTTCGACCGTCATGTCGAGGTACGAGACATCTCTATATCGTAAGTATATTACAATTACTCAGAAAAGCTGTTACTGAAAAATTATTCAGGGATGTTTCACCGTAAAGCGGTGCAGGCTTTCGTCGATATGATGCGTTCCAATGAAAATTCGCTTTCTTCCCAACGCAGGAGGGATCTGCTGAACATTCGTACTTATGCCAAACAGATCCTTCGTTCCTCAGGATGACAACTCACTTCAACTTCATCAACAACTCCACAATTTCTTTCTCCCTCGTCCAAACAATAAAATGATTTTCCTTTTCAAATGTGGTTACAAAAACCGAATCTGTTTTTGTGAGCATCTTTTGTGTGTAGGCTACATTGCTGTAAGGAACCAGCATATCTTTTGTACCATGTAAAATATAAACCGGGCAGGTGATCTTTTCATAATCCGGTTGCATTTCTTTCAGATCGGTTTTTAAATACCACATTTCTTCGTTGCTTGGCCGCAAAGCACCGGGCACAAAATAATTCAGTGGTGTTTTAAACAAAACGGGTCGCCACTTTTCAGGTTTCTCTGCAGCAGGGTCTTGCGATCCGGCAAGTATCACCAATGCTTTTGTGTATTGTGGACGGGCTGCTGCAAGTTTTATGATCAATGGCCCACCCATACTATGGCCGATCAGGATCATGGGCTTATTGTTGTTTACAGAATCCATCCACGCACTGATGATGTTTGTTTGCGTAGCAAGATTCATGGCATTGCCAAAATCGCTGTAACCAAAACCCGGACGATCAATAGAAATAATTCTGTAATGCTGCAGCAGTTCTTTGTTGCGCAGGTAAGAGGCAAATGCATCCCAACTGCCGGGTGTACCATGCACAAATACTAAAGTGGGTAATGTATCGCTGCCGGTTTGTGCATAGTGCAGCGGAAAGCCATTAATGGTTATAACCGGAGTTTTTAAAACAACATCCTGTGCTGCAAATTTTTCTTTGGCCTTACTGTCGCTGATGCGCATTTTCATACAGCTTTGTGCAAGCACAAGCCAGAGCAGTAAAATGATTCCGAGAATCATGAAGGAACGTTTCATCCAGCGGGGCATTGTAGTAAGTTACGAAATGTTTAAAGCGGTTGATTGCAAACTCAATGACAATCATGTTGACGTTTGGTTAAAACAAAACCCCAACTTTCGTCGGGGTTTGTTTGCTTACGCATTATCATTTTGCGGCGGCTGATCTTTTTTCTTCTCTATCTGCGGCCTGTTTTGTTGTTGCGGTTTATTCTGCTGTTGCGGCGGGCGTTGTTGCTGATTGCCGCCACCTTGTTTCGGTTGCTGTGGTTGTCCTCCGGGTCGTTGCTGTTGCTGCGGCCTGTTCTGTTGTGGTGGACGTTGTTGTTGTCCGCCTTGTGGCCTGTTTGGCTGTTGCTGATTGCCACCTTGTTTTGGTTGCTGCGGGCGGTTCTGTTGCTGTGGTCTTTGTTGTTGCTGACCACGTTGCTGACCTTGTCCACCACCTTGTTGCTGGCCAGCCTGCTGACGTTGTTGCTGTTGCTGCGAACGTTCTTTGTCTTTTCGTTTTTTGCTGTTGCGCTCCAGTGTACGTAAACTGATCTGGCCAACCAGCTCCACGTGTGCATGTTCTTTTTCTTCTGCTTTTGCAGGCGAAAGTTCAATAGCACCTAACTCATCAGGACGTTGGCCCTTCACATTCATAAACCTGATCTCCTTTACCCGTTCAATCGGCACAGGATATTGTTTGTTGCTGTCGGGCAACACATACCACATCAGGTTTTTGAAAATATCTTTCTTGATCAGCTGTGCAGTACCACGTGTCAGTTCCAGCGTATCTGCATTGTTAGGGAAATGCTGTAATGCATCCAGGTAAGTATCCAGCTCATAATTCAAACAACATTTCAAACGGCCACATTGCCCGCTCAGTTTTGTTTGATTAATGGTGAGGTTCTGGTATCGGGCAATGGTAGTTGTTACACTCTTGAAATCACTGAGCCAGCTGCTGCAGCAAAGTTCTCTGCCGCAACTGCCAATACCACCAATCTTCGCTGCTTCCTGCCTTATACCGATCTGCTTCATCTCCACTTTTATCTTAAACTCGCCTGCGTAGATCTTGATCAACTCACGAAAATCAACACGGTCTTCAGCGGTATAATAAAAAGTTGCTTTACGTCCATCGGCCTGGAATTCCACTTCAATCAACTTCATATCCAGCTTCAGCTGAATAATGATGGCTCTTGCACGAACTAGCGATGGTTTCTCCCGTTCCTTGCTTTCTTTCCATTTCTGCAGATCCATATCGTTGGCCCTGCGCATGATCTTTTTGATCTCGGGGTTATCTTCTTTTACACCCTTCTTCTTCATTTGCAAACGCACCAGCTCACCACTCAGGTTTACCATGCCCACATCAAAACCACTCACACCTTCCACGGTAACCATGTCACCTTTTATAAACGTTTGCAGGGTATTGTTACGGTAAAATTCTTTCCGGCTGCCGTTATTAAAAGTTACTTCTATAACCCGGCAATCACTGTCGGGATCACTAAACGGCAGGTTGGCCAGCCAGTCGTGCACGTTCAGGCGGTTACAACCACCCGTACTGCAGCCACCGTTGCTTTTGCAACCGCCCGGTTTACCCGTACTACATGTTGTACAACTCATTATAATGAGAGATTAATCGTTAATAAATAAGAGAAGAGAGAATGGGGCAAGCTGAAGAATGTAGATGATGCTTTGGTTGTGTCACTCACTTGTACGCTTTGTTCGCTATGCAGCTGTAAAAGCCGGAAATTCAGTAGATATGTTGAAATACGTTGCCGCTATTGGCAATGTAGTACAAGAGTCGAGATGCATTCTATCTCGTTGCAGACCCAAACAAGCCTGCATGTGACATAACAAAAAACGATCAGCAATTCAGAAGCTCACACTCAAAATCCTTCTTCACATGAATGACCCTCACGGCGCAAATCCTTTACCACAGGTCAATTCCCTCAAAAATAGGGATTTATCGGGAAAGCTAACAGCAATAAGGATTGGCGGTGGCCAGACCTATAAGGTTTGCAGCCCTGCCATCGCCGCCCGGCAAACCTTATAGGTATAGCGATCAGGATCTCACATCCAACACATCCCGCAACCCATTACCCAGCAGGTTAAAGGCAAGCACAAGCAACATAATGGCAATACCCGGTGCAATGGCCAGCATGGGATTGTTGGTGATGATGAAGTTGTAATTCTCTTTGATCATAAGGCCCCAGCTGGGTTGCGGCGCCTGCACGCCCACACCCAGGAAACTTAACCCGGCCTCAATAACAATGGCGCTGGCAAAATTGCTGGCAGCAATGACAATCACCGGACCCATGATGTTTGGCAGAATATGTTTAAAGATGGTACGGGCATGCGAAAAACCCATTGCCTTGGTGGCTTCAATATAATTCAACTCACGAATGCTCAGGATCTGTCCACGAACAAGGCGGGCCACATTTACCCAAAGCGTAAGACCAACAGCAATAAACACCTGCCAAAAGCCTTTGCCCAACGCAAGTGTGATGGCAAATACCAACAACAAAGTAGGGATGCTCCACACAACATTGATCAACCAGAGAACCACTTCGTCGATCCAGCCACGAAAATAACCGGCAACAGCACCAAAGAAAATACCAACCGTGAGTGAAATAGCAACCGCAATCAACCCCACACTTAAACTAACCCGAACACCAACGATCAGGCGGCTTAAAATATCCCTGCCGAATTTATCAGTACCCAGCCAGAAGGTTTTTGTTGTTACAAGCCATTTAGGATTGATGCCTTGAATTTGAAGTGAAATAGGTTCAGTAACGCCTTCATCAATATATTTCTCCGCAAAAACCGTATCTCCTATTATTTTGTATGAACTTATTGGAACCAGTTCAAATGATTCTTCTCTTCCCAATAACAACCCTTTAATTACGCTGGTTTTTTCCTTAATGATCAAAGGTTGTTTTAAAAACTGCTGTTTATATCCCGGCTTCTTTGCTGCAATTTCTACAATAATGCGGTTAGCATCAGGTGTAGCATCGGGTGCAAGAATGTAAGCAAACACAGCAGTCAGTAATGCCAGCCCAATAACGGTTAAGCCAAAAACAGCACCTTTGTTTCGGCGAAGTTTTTTCCAGAAGATCTTTGTAAAGGAGTGTTCTGTGTTCGACATTAATTAAAAATAAAACTTTGCTGCCAGTTCTGTGATTTACTTCACTTTTCTACCTTTCCATTCATAGCTGCCAAACTTACCCAGCCAACCTGCAATAACAGTATAAATAATATGAAATGGTTGTGCAAACGGAAACCACCAAAGCAGTTTTTCTTTCCGGAAAAATCGGGCAACAGGAACAAGGAAAAAAAGTTCAACAGCTGTTTTCAACAACAAACTGCCAAGCAACAGATTCCATAATCCACTCATGAAAAACGAAGCAACAAAAAGAACAAGCATCCACACATTCAGCAGGTAAACAAGCAGCAATACAGCAATGATGCGTTTATCATCATACTTATCGGCTTTGCTTGCCCAGCGAATACGTTGCTTAAAAAACTCACTTACTGTTTCAACAGGATTGGTGTGTACAATACTTTCTGCCGATTTGCAATAATGTACCTGCTTTGGAAAACGGCTGTACAGTTTATGCATCAGCAGCATATCATCGCCGCTGGCAATATGATCCACACCTTTAAATCCATCAACCGCATAAAACGCTTCTTTGCTGTAACAAAGATTAGCACCATTGCACATGCTGTGAAAACCAGCACCAACAGATGCGGCTGTAATACCCTGCAGACTTAAAAAGTCAAGCGATTGAAACAGCTTAATGAATGAGCTTTCTTCTTTCATTACCACCGGGGCAGCAATAAAAACGGTTGGCTGTTGTTCAATGATGTATGCAAAATTGAGCAACCAGTTCACAGGAACAATACAGTCTGCATCAGTTGTAACAATAAATTGCCCGTTTGCTTTTTCAACCCCCACTTCAATGGCTTTCTTTTTATAGGAGTTGATGCGTTCGTGTACAATATCTTTCAATGTAATCAGCTTCACCTCATGATAACCGGCAACAACAGATGCAGTGTTATCGTCACTAAAATCATCAATAACAAAAACCTCAATTTGTTCTTTTGGGTAGTTCAATGCACGGATGCTTTCAAGACAGGCAGCAATTGTTGCTTCTTCGTTCCTGGCGGGAATAAGAATGGTAAAGCTTGTAGTAGCTGTAAAATGTGGCGGAATTGAACATGTGTTGGTTTTACTCCACCAATAACGGTACAGCAGTAGCAATACTGAATAGGGAACCAGTAAAAGAAACGTAAGCAGCAGCCATACCATACTGCAAAATAAGAACGGCAAAGCGAACTTCCTGTTTTTTAAATCCGGTTAACAACGCTAATAAAAAATTAAAAGCACGCAAGCGCCTGTTTATTATGGCTGATGAAATTAGATTTGCACCTGCGTATGGCCCGTAAGAAAAAGAAATCACTGCGTATTATTCCCTGGATCATTGTGATGGTGGTTTTTGCAGCCGGTGCTTTTTTATATGGGCGTAACTGGTGGCTTGAACGGCAGGCAGGCATGATCCGTTACCGTGAGTTTGGTATTGAAATTCCAACTAAGTACAGTTTGCATGGCATTGATGTGAGCCGTTACCAGAATATCATTAATTGGGATGCTGTAAAAGGAATGAATGTAGAAGGTGTGCAGATCAGCTTTGCTTTTATTAAAGCAACAGAAGGGGTAGGCTCAACCGATTTTCATTTTAAACGTAACTGGCGAAAAGCAAAAGATGCAGGCGTGGTACGTGGCGCCTACCACTTTTTTATTGCCACAAAAGACGGTACTGTGCAGGCAAAGAATTTTATAAAGCAGGTAAAGCTACAGGAAGGTGATCTTCCTCCTGTACTTGATGTGGAGCAAACCTATGGTATCAGCAAAACGGTTTTGCAGCAAAGGGTAAAGGCTTTTTTATATGCAACTGAACTTGCTTATGGTGTTAAGCCAATCATTTACACCAATGCTGATTTTTACCGGCAATACCTGAAAGATGAATTTGAAGATTATCCGTTATGGGTGGCGCATTACCTGCGGCCCATGGCGCCACGTATTGAACGTGACTGGCATTTTTGGCAGCACAGCGAAAGCGGAAGAGTAAATGGTATTGCAGGCAAGGTGGATTTTAATGTATTCAGTGGCGATAGTATTCAATTTCAAAACCTGCTGCTGAAATAATTACTTTTGCAACATCTTACAAGACCAGCTCGTCTTTAAGAGCAGACAATCAAAACAAAACATACAGATGAAAAAACTCTTATTTCTTTTTCTTTTTGCAGGAACACTTAGTGTTGCAATGGCGCAGAATGCAACAACCAACAGTACGGAATATAAAACAGCGGTGGGTGTAAAGTTGTGGAATGGCGGAGGTGTTTCGCTGAAGACGTTTATTTCAGAGAAAAAACATGCCCTCGAGTTTATTGGTTATTTCGATCGCTACGGCACACGCATCAGTGGTTTGTATGAATTCCATGGCAATCTTAGTTCAGAAGGTGCATTGAAGTGGTATGCAGGACCTGGCGTGCATGTGGGTTTGTACCGAGGTATCACAGCTGTGGGTGTTGATGGCGTTGTGGGTATTGATTATAAGTTTACCAACATGCCATTAAACCTTGCACTCGACTGGCAACCAAGTTTTGAATTAGGAAGCGGATCACGCAACGGATTTAATGGTAACTGGGGCGGTTTTGCCATTCGCTTTACATTATAAAAGTTGAAGTAACTGTAATGCTGTTGTACACATGTGCAACAGCATTTTTTATGTTCGTACCTTTCCTGAAATATTTTGTATGAGTGAAATGGAACCGGATACCAGGGATTTTTTGAAACGTATTATCCAAACCGTTTCAATGGGCATGTTGTTTATGCTGCTGCACATGACCTTTGGGCTTTATCTTAACTGGGGTTTCTTTGAAGGTGCACCTTCTGTTGGCAACATCATTTACTATATTGTTTTTCTGACATCACTGGCTGGCCTTATTTATTACTATTATAAGATGTGGAAGGGAAAATTGTAAAATTTTTCTTTTGAGAAAGAGCTGTTCAGTCGTTTTTTAATAATATCTTTCTTAATCAAGATAATTTACCCGAAGCTTCGGTTTATGAAATACATCGTTCCTGTTATTTTATTTTTAATGTTTTCCTGTAAGAAGAAAAACAGCATTGAACAACCATCAACTTCTGACCCCGATGTGTATTGTGTGGGGTATGAACTAAGTTCAACTAATATTTCAATAGGCCGGTTTTGGAAAAACGGAAAACTTATCTTCTCTACAGACAGTACACGAAATGTTGTTTTTAATAGTGTATTTGTAACTGACTCCGCAGTATTTATTGCAGGAAGTGAAGCAAATGCATCGGGCATAATGGTAGCCAGGCTTTGGAAAAATAACACGGCTGTAAGCTTAAGCAACGGGCAAAATAGTGCTGATGCAAAATCAGTTTTTGTGGCAGGAAATGATGTGTATGTTGCAGGTTATGAAAACGGCATACTGGGACCAACTGCCAGGCTTTGGAAAAATGGTAACGAACTTTCACTGACCGTCAACGGCGAAGCATCTGTTGCAAACGAAGTAGTTGTAAATGGAACAGATGTGTATGTGGCAGGAACAGAAACGTTTACTTCAAATGTATCGTATGCAGTTGTTTGGAAGAATGGTGTTATTGACCGGCTTACAGATGGCCTTGATCCGGCAGGAGCAAATGCAGTAATAGTTAAAGGAGCTGATGTGTACGCTGCAGGTTACGAAGAAGAGTTTAACGGCTCAGGTATTGTAAAACCAGTGGTATGGAAACAAGGCGGCACTGTTCCGGGGCTTTCCGGTGTTTCAGATTTTATTACGAAAGCTTTGTTCTTAAAAGGTTCTGATTTTTATGCAGCAGGCGAGCTTGAAAATAACGGAACTGGCACGGTTTGTCTTTATAAGAATGATAGCTTGATGTACACGTATGGAGTAGGCGCATTTATTTATCCTAAACCTGCAGCAAAAGATGTATTGATCTTTGGTAATGATGTTTACTACGGTGGAAAAGAAAAAGGGCCTGTTCTTTTAAAAAATCAACAAAAGCAACCCCTTGTACTTAACAACAGGGAAGGCGCTGTAAATGCCATCTTCATCAAATAACTAACTGCTGTGATCGGCCACAATCAGCCATTTACCTTTTATCTTTTTAAACAACAGGGTATAATGCCCTTCCGCATCACCCACTTTCTCTCTTGTTAAATGCCACTTGCCAACAACAAAATAAGTATTGGCAGATATTCTTTCCACTTTCAGAATATTGAACTTCAGTATACCCATGGCATCCCTGTTCGGATATCCTTTCTTGTAATTCTCCAGTGTATTGTTGTAACCATAAGTAACACCACTTTTGCCAATGAACATGAGTGAATCACTTTTCCAGTAGCCTTTCATGAAATTTTCAAGATCACCTGTATTCCAGTAGTTGGTTTGCGCATCAAGGATGGAAAGTATCTTTTGTTCATCTTTTGTCTGGGCATGTAAACCAGTTGCTGCCAGCAACAATAAAAGGAAGATTAACTTTTTCATGCTTTGAATGTAGTGAAAAGAAAGAACGAATGCAGGTTAAGCAAATAAAAAAGCACAGGCTCATTGCCTGTGCTTTATATCGGTAAAGAAAAAAAGATCAACCGTTGCCCCAGTTTTTCGTTTTCATATAAGCAATGCTTTTTTTAATGCATTCTTCCTCAGGCATGGTGTAAGCTTCCTGTTCTACAAATGCATATTTCAAACCTGCATGTTTCTTGTGTTCAAAAATTTTGCTGAAATCGATTGTACCATCACCCACCTGTGTACTTTCTTTTTTACCTTCTTTATTGGTGGTAAGATCTTTTACATGCCACATGGTAAAACGACCGGGATATTTATTGAACCATGCAAGCGGATCTTCATTGGCATAAGCTACCCAATACAAGTCAAGTTCAAAATCAACCAATGATGCATCTGTACCTTCAAGTAATGCTTGCAGGAAAGAATTTCCGTTATCCAGTTTTTTAAATTCAAAATCATGGTTGTGATAAGCCAGCTTCATGCCTGCTGCTTTTGAAAGTTCGGCAGCTTTATTTACCAGTTCAAGAAGTTTGGGAAATGTATCTGCACCACGTTGGTTTGCATCTAACCAGGGAATGGTTGTGTATTCATTACCCATTATGTTAGCTGCTTCAATTGTTTTTTTCCAGAAGTCAAGATTGCCACTTTGTAACACAGGACCAAAATTATAATGACCACTTGGTGATGATAACTTCAACGCATCAAACATTGCTTTGAATTCTTTCGCCGATTTTCCAAAGAATGTATTGCCATCAAAACCATACAATTCAATTTGTGAGTAACCAGCTTTAGCAATATAATCCAGTGTACCTGTAAGATTCTTTGCAACATCATTACGTACTGTGTACAACTGTAACCCATATTTTTTGCTGTCGGCTAATGATCTGTTTGCACAGGAAATTAATGGCAAACCTGCCAACGAAATGCCTGCGGTTGCTGCGGCTGATGTTTTTAAAAATGATCTGCGGTTGTAAGACATTTTATGAGATTGAAACTTCCGCTAAATCATTCCTCAGCGGAAGTATTGTTTAAACTAAACGTTTGTTGTTGAAAGACGAAAGCAATAATTGAACCGTTGCTTTATTCAGCCCAGGCCTTATCACCTTTTGCATAAGGGAAAGCACCATCATATTTTCCAGGAATAGGGTTGTGACGTAATGTTTCAGTCATTCCGGTTTTTGAACTGAAGAAGCCAAGCAATGTCAATTGCTTCATCATAGTATAATAATGACTTGGCGCACCTTCAAAATCTTTCTGATCTTTCCATGCAAGGGTTTCATTTTTTTTCTTATGTTCTTCACGCAATGGCTTATCGGCTTCATCACGTTTGCTGTTGAATTCTTTCGCTTCTTTTTCAAGACTTATCAGCAAGGCTTTGCGTTCCTCAGGCGTAGATTCAATAAATGATTTGCTGTGCATTTTTTTGCTGGCTTCATCAAGTTCTCCAATACCACTCATGAAAGCATCCTGCTGGCGTTGTGTGTAACAATCTGTTACCATTACTTTCATAAACTCACCCACTTTAGCTGCCTTTGCACCCGGAGTTGATGTAGCCGGAATAATTGTTTCAGCTACTTCATCTAATAAAGAAATATTGGCAGCTGAAAAATCTGCTGCTGCTTTTGGTCCTGTTTTACAACCGGCTAAAAACAATTCGCCACCAATAACAGCACCACCGGTGAGCAATGCTATTTGTTTTAAAAGATCACGACGGTTCATATAAATAGTTGATTTAAATGTTTGTTTAAATATTGTTTACAGGTTCCCTTTTTTTAATTCTGTTACAGCAAAATCAGCAGCTCGTGCCGTTAATGCCATATAAGTTAAAGATGGATTTACACAGGAAGAGCTGGTCATGCATGCGCCATCAGTAACAAAAACGTTGGGAGCGTCCCACACCTGGTTATTACCGTTAAGTACCGATGTTTTGGGATCACGACCCATACGTGCAGTTCCCATTTCATGAATACCATGCCCCATTGCATGCCCTGAATCGTAAGAAGATATTTTTTTTACACCTGCTGCTTCAAACATTGCCTTCAGATCTTCTTTAATATCCTTCCGCATGTTTATTTCATTCTCTTTCAGTTCAGCATCCATTGACAGAACAGGTAATCCCCATTTATCTTTTACTTCTTTATCCAGTGAAATTTTATTTTCATGATAAGGAAGTATTTCTCCAAAACCTGTTGCACCAATGCGCCATCCGCCCGGTTCAGTCAACGCTTCTTTTAACTCAGCACCAATGCTTAGTTCTGCAACAACTCTTCCCCAACCTTGCCTGCTTGCGCTTCCCTGGTAACCATAACCTCTTACAAAATTCCGTTGCTTGTCGCCGGGTGTATTGGCAAAACGGCTGATATAAAAACCAGCAGGACGACGACCATACTCTGTTACATTTTCGTAGCCATCTATTTCGCCACTAACTCCAAGATTATAATGATGATCCATTACGTTATGCCCCAGTTCGCCGCTGCTGCTGCCTAAACCACCGGGCCATATATCAGTAGCTGAATTAAACAACAACCATGTAGAGTTTAATGCAGACGCACAAACAAAAATGATCTTTGCTTTGTACTCATAGGTTTTGTTATCCATTGTATCAAGCACTTCTACTCCGCTCGCTTTTTTCTTGTCTTTATCGTAAAGGATCTTTGTTACAATTGATAAAGGCCGTACTGGGATATTGTTTGTTCTTACTGCATCAGGTAAAGTATAAGAATGTGTTCTGAAATAACAACCAAACGGACAACCTTCCCAGAAACGGTTACGAAACTGGCAACCGGGACGTTGATCATGTGGCACTGTTATATTCGCTACACGGCTGTTGATCATTTGCCGTTCACCTTTATAAAATGCTTTGATCTTTGCAGCTACATCTTTTTCTACAATATTCAATGGCACAGGCGGAAGAAATTGTCCATCGGGCAAATAAGGTAATCCTTCAAGCGAACCACTGATGCCTGCAAAGCGTTCTACATGATCGTACCAGGGAGCAATATCTTTATAACGGATGGGCCAGTCAACACCAAAACCATCTTTCGCATTAGCATCAAAATCAAGATCGCTCCAACGGTAACTGTGCCTCCCCCATAATACAGAACGGCCACCCATACGATAGCTACGCCACCAGGTAAATGGTTTTACTTCTGTATAAGGTGAATCTTTTTCATTGGCCCATGCATCCATTACACGCTCATTGGCAGCCCATCCTCTGTGAATAACAGGATAATCTTCTTTCTGTTGCTGTGTGGTTTTTCCTCTATGTTCAAACTCCCACGGCATTTTTGCGGCAGTCTTGTAATCGGTGATGTGTTTATGTTCAGCACCACGCTCAAGCATTAATACTTTAAGACCTTTTTCGCAAAGTTCTTTCGCTGCCCAGCCGCCGCTGATGCCCGACCCGATTACAATTGCATCAAATGTATTATCTGCCATGATCGATTGATTAAAGGTTTCCTTTCTTTAATTCACTTACTGCAAAATCAGCAGCACGTGCAGTTAATGCCATATAAGTAAGAGAAGGGTTTACGCAAGATGCTGAAGTCATACATGCACCATCGGTAACAAATACATTCTTTGCATCCCAAACCTGGTTGTTACCGTTAAGTACGCTTGATTTAGGATCACGACCCATACGTGCAGTTCCCATTTCATGAATACCCTGGCCTACTGCATAACCATAGTCGAATGTTTTTACATCTTTAAGGCCTGCTGCTTCCAGCATTTCCTTTGCATCGTTCATCATATCCACCCGCATCTTCTTCTCATTTTCTTTGACCTCAACATCCATTTTTAAAACAGGCAAGCCCCATTTGTCTTTTACTGTTTTATCGAGTGATATTTTATTTTCATGATACGGAAGCATTTCACCAAATGCTGTAATGCCCATGTTCCATTCATCGTTTGGCATACTCAAAGCATCTTTCAACTCAGCTCCAATCGTCATTTCTGCTACTTCGGCACCTCTTCCACGGCCAGCACCTCCCTGGTATCCAAAACCACGCAGGTAATCACGCTTATCATCATAAATATTACGGAAGCGGGGAATGTACACACCTGTTGGCCTGCGTCCGTACAAATATTTATCACTGAAACCTTCTGCTTTACCATTGGCTCCGCAGCGGAAATGATGGTCCATTACATTATGACCAAGTTCACCACTGCTGCTGCCCAAGCCACCTTCCCAAACATCAGTGGCAGAGTTCATTAACACCCATGTAGAGTTAAAGGCCGATGCGCAAACGAATACGATCTTTGCTTTATACTCATATGTTTTGTTTGTTTCTGCATCCAGTATTTCAACACCGGTTGCTTTTTTGGTATCCTTATCGTACAAAATTTTTGTAACAATTGAGAAAGGACGAAGTGTTAAGTTACCTGTAGCCATTGCCGCTGGTAACGTAGCTGATTGGGTACTGAAATAACCACCAAACGGACAACCTCTCCAGCAACGGTTGCGGTACTGGCAGTTGATACGATCGTTATGTGGTTGTGTAAGATTGGCACTGCGGCCAATGATAAGATGTCTTGTTCCTTTATAAAAATCAAGTAAACGTTTCTTTACTTCTTTCTCCACACAGTTCAGTTCCATGGCGGGCATAAAATCACCATCGGGCAATACATCTAAACCGTCTTTACTTCCCTGGATGCCTGCAAAACGTTCTGCATAACTGTACCACGGAGCAATATCATCATAGCGGATTGGCCAGTCAATGGCAATCCCTTCTTTTGCGTTGGCTTCAAAATCCCATTTGTTGAAACGATAACTTTGACGGCCCCATGTAAGTGAACGGCCACCGACATGATAACCACGATACCAATCGAAACGTTTTTCTTCTACATAAGGGCACTCTTTGTCTTTCACCCAGTAATCAAGCACAGTTTCGTTAAGCGGATAATCACGTTTTAACACCGGGTAATCTTCAATCATTTGTTGTGTTGGCCTGGCTCCTCTGTGTGGAAACTCCCAGCTGTCTTTGGATGCGTTTACATAACCTTTGATATGTTCAATGTTACGGCCACGTTCCAGCATAATTGTTTTAAGACCTTTTTGGGTTAATTCCTTTGCAGCCCAGCCTCCGCTGATCCCCGAGCCAATGACAATGGCGTCGTACACATTATTATCCGGCATGTTATCTTATTTGATTGGTTATTGTTTGTATGAACTAAGCTTTAGATTTTTATCAATTGCCTATTGGCAACTGACAGGTGATCTTTACACATCACATCTCCTCACTGCATCTTTCAACGCAGCCAGTTTTTCTTCTTTTGTTTTTCCTGTTGGAATATATTCCTGTGCCACATATCCTTTGTACCCCGTTTCGAGAATAGCTTTCATAATAGCAGGATAAAACAGCTCCTGGTTTTCAATGATCTCATGCCTGCCAGGAACACCGGCGGTATGATAATGACCAAAGTATTGATGATGTTGTTTGATGGTGCGGATAATATCGCCTTCACTGATCTGCATGTGATAAATATCATACAGTATTTTGAAATTGGGCGAGCCTAGACGTTTACATAATTCAATTGTCCATTTGGTATTATCAGCCATGTAATCTTTATGATCAACCTTGCTGTTAAATACTTCTATCTGGATGATGACATTATGCTTTTCTGCAAGCGGCATAATTTGTTTTAAACCTTCCACACAGTTTTGCAAACCTGTTTCATCGTCCATGCCGTTTCGGTTACCACTAAAGCAGATGAGGTTTTGATAACCGGCTTCTGCCACTAGTGGAATAGCTTCGGTATAAGCTGCAATTAAATGTGCATGATTGTTTTTGTTATTCCATCCTTCAGTTAAACTGATCTTGCCTTTTGGATAACACATGGAGCAATGAATGCCGTGTTTTTTTGCAGTGAGCCATTCATCGGGCGTAAGCAGGTCAATGGCAGAAAAGCCCATCTTCTTTACTTCAATACATAACTCTTCAAGCGAAAGAAAGTCATGCGTCCATTTACAAACCGAATGATTGATATTGCCTTTTAATTTATGCTGTTCTTCTCCCATAATACGTTCCATTGTACCGCCTGTTACTACGTTGCCTGCTGTAACAGCTACAGTTGCAGCGGCAAATTTTTTAATGGCTTCTCTCCTGGTATTACTCATATATAATATTGTGAAGATTTAGTTGAGTGCTACGAAATAAATTACGCTGTGGTTAAACTTTGTTTGCTTTTACCACGCATGTAGATATATAAACCTGCAAACGCAACAGTTAAGATGATTGGTATAATAAGTGTTGCATTAATAATTTCCGGTCCGGCAGTTACTTTTGCCTGTGCCAATGCTTTTCCCATCTCAGAATCAGGAGCTGCGGCACTATA
The DNA here is from genome assembly GCF_946479605.1 of uncultured Lacibacter sp. The sequence continues at coordinate 26,660 of NZ_CAMLGT010000003.1, read as the reverse complement.
GTCGGTTAAATTTGAGTTTGCAGGAAGTTTGGCAACGAGTTTCTCATCATAAAACTTACCCATAAACATCATATAAACAGAAACGGCAAACATACCTGCACCGCCCATGAAGTTTAAACCCACGGCACCGGTCTTTGGCAAATATTCTGCTACAAAGCCCAGCATGGTTGGCCAGAAAAAACAAACACCCATTCCAAACACAATAGCTCCGGCAAATAAAGTGTTGCCACTGCTGTGTCCTAATAGATACAAACCTGCTGCTGATAAAATGGCTGAAATAAGCAAAACACCTGTGGGTGAAAGTCTGTGAACAACTGGTTCAGCAAAACCTCTTCCTATTACCATCACCAATGTGGTAACAGTAAGAATAAGTAAAGCGTTATCAGTTACATTACGAAGCAAAACATCGATCCACTGGCCCGTAAACAATTCAGTAATGGCCGTGCCAAACATGCAGATGATCATAAACAGGAATAACGGATTGCCCAACGATTTATACATTTCGCCTGTGCTTACACCTGCTGCCACACGTTCTGTAACAGGGAATTTCAGTTTTAAAAACAGGAAGCCATAAATAAGCGTAGGTATAAGCATGGTACCTACCTGTATTTGCCAGCCAATGTTAAATTTCGAGAAATAAAAACTGATCAAGGTGCCTATAACAATACCACCGGGGAACCACAAATGGAAATGATTAAGTTTGGTTGTTTTTTTATCGGGGTACAGCGTTGTTACTAACGGGTTGCAGGCAGCTTCCACAGTACCGTTAGCAATGCCAATAAGCAGTGTAGAAATGAATAAGCTCCAGAAACCTCCTGCAAAAATGGTCAATAATATACCTGCAAGGTGAAAGAAGAAAGCAAGTTCCAATAATCGTTTCATACCAATGAGGTCAACCACCATACCGCCAATAATAACAGCTAACGGAAATCCCCAAAAAGCTGTTGCGGCGATAGTGCCCAATTGCGTGGCATTTAAATTAAAATCTGTTCCAAGTTTACTGAGGATGCCGGCCCTGATTCCGAAAGACAATGAAGTAACTAACAATGCAAGGCAGCTGCCGATAAATAATTGATTACGGTTGATGGAGTTCATTCTACAATCGTTTAACGTTTCGGTTGGTTGAAGCAAAAAATAAATTTAGGGTATTTCTGTATAGTACAAACTGTTAATTTTTTAAGTGAAAGTTGCAAACGTTTGAAACTATCACTTGTTTATGTTTTAACCGGTAAAACATAAAAAAATCATTAGTTGAAAAGATCGTATTATCAACATTGAAATTATCCGTTCATAAAAAAAAGTGTTTCATTTTCTATTCAGCTTGTTTCAGTGTTTTATTTCGTTTTGTTGTTTTCATTTAGTCATTACCTTTAGAACCTTCAAACCAATTGCATTGTCATGGGAGATTTCCAGGTAAAAGTTCAGCCAAAAGAATATGATGTAGTTATTGTTGGTTCAGGTGCAGGTGGTGGTATGGCTGCGTATGAACTAAGTAAAGCAGGATTAAAAGTATGCCTTCTTGAAGCAGGTACTATGTATGATCCTGTAAAAAATGTAACACAGTTTAAACAACCATGGGAAAGTAAACGCAGAGGTGCCGGTACTAAACATCGCCCCTTCGGTGATTTTGATGCCTGCTATGGTGGCTGGCAACTGGAGGGAGAACCGTATACAAAAGAAAGCGGAACACAGTGGGATTGGTTCCGAGCCCGTATGCTTGGCGGAAGAACCAATCACTGGGGTCGTATTTCTCTCCGCTTTGGCCCGAAAGATTTTAAACGCAGAAGCATTGATGGCTTGGGTGATGACTGGCCGATCGGCTACGACGACATTAAACCATATTACGATCGTGTAGATAAACTCATTGGTATTTTTGGTACCAACGAAGGGTTGGAAAATGATCCGGATGGATTTTTTCTTCCGCCTCCAAAGCCTCGTTTGCATGAACTGTTTATCCGCAATGCAGCAACAACAGCGGGTGTGCGTGTTATTCCATCACGCTTATCTATTCTCACAAAGAAAATTGAAAGTACAACTGAAAGAGGAGCTTGTATTTATTGTGCACAGTGCAGCCGCAACTGTAGTACAATGAAGGCTGACTTCTCTTCAACCAATGTATTAATATATCCAGCACTTAAAACAGGTAATGTAGATGTAATTGCCAACGCTATGGCACGTGAAGTGCTGACGAACAAAGAAGGCTTGGCAACTGGTGTGAGTTATGTAAATAAAGACGACCTTAATGAATACCAGGTAAAAGGCAAAGTAGTGATACTGGCTGCAAGTGCCTGCGAAACATCGAGATTATTGCTCAACTCCAAATCACCCCGACATCCCAATGGATTAGCGAACAGCAGCAATGTAGTAGGTAAATATCTGCATGATAGTACCGGTGCTGCATTGGGCGGTGTATTACCAAAACTATTCGGCCGTAAAAAGTATAATGAAGATGGTGTGGGTGGCATGCATATTTATTCGCCATGGTGGTTAGACAATAAAAAACTTGATTTCCCTCGTGGTTATCATATTGAATATTGGGGAGGTATGGGTCAGCCAGCTTATGGTTTTGGCATGAACATTCAAATGATGAATGGAAAATATGCTGTCGCTGGTAAACAAAAAGAAGCCGGTGGTTATGGTTCTTCATTAAAAGAAGACATGCGTTATTTCTACGGTGCCAATGTGGGCATGGCTGGCCGTGGTGAAGCCATTCCTGTAGAAACAAATTATTGTGCTATTGATCCTGATGTGGTAGATCAGTACGGTATTCCTGTGCTCAAGTTTAATGTAAAGTGGAGCGATCATGAAATTAAACAAGCGAAGCACATGAAAGAAACATTTAAAGAAATCATGCACAACATGGGCGCTATTATTACATGGGGTGGCGATGATGGTCCTGAGAATAACTATGGATTGGAAGCACCGGGTAAGATTATTCATGAAGCCGGTACTGCACGCATGGGTAATGATCCCAAACGCAGTGCATTGAATAAACATAACCAGGCACATGATTGCAAGAATTTGTTTGTGGTAGATGGTGCAGCCTTTGTATCGCAGGCAGATAAGAATATTACCTGGACCATTCTTGCATTAAGCATGCGTGCAAGCGAATATATTGTCAGCGAATTGAAGAAAGGAAATTTGTAACCCAACTCAGCAGACTCTGCGCCTCTGCGTGAAATATTTTTTTATGAAAAGAAGAGATTCCATTAGAGCCATTTTAGTTGGTACCGTTGCATCATCGGTATTGGTTGATGCCTGTAAATCGGCTGATGAAAAAGCAAATGCTTCTTCCTCTTCATCAACACCGGCAAGTACCATCGACCGTACAAAAACTGAAGCAGAGATAGAGGCCAAACTGATGGCTGAAACTTTTTTCAGCAAACATGAAATGGCAACAATTACTGTATTGGCCGATATCATTATTCCTAAAGACGAAGTAAGTGGCAGTGCAAGTGAGGCAGGTGTGCCCGATTTTATTGAGTTTATTGTAAAAGATATGCCACAACATCAAACCCCAATGCGTGGTGGCTTGCGCTGGCTCGATCTGGAAAGCAGTAAACGTTTTGAAAAAGCATTTGTGGATTGCGACGGCAAGCAGCAGATAGCCATTGTTGATGATATTGCATATCCTGAAAAAGCAAAACCTGAAATGAAACAGGGTGTTGCATTCTTTAATCTTATGCGCAACCTCACAGCTACTGGTTTTTATACTTCACAAATTGGCGTAAAAGATCTTGGCTATGTGGGTAACCAGCCCAACCAGTGGAACGGTGTGCCGGATGATGTACTGAAACAGTATGGCGTGGCATACACAGAAAAAGATCTGAAAGATTGTATTTCATTTGACACAAAAGCATAATCAGCATAACGTATTACTTACTCCTTTTTTAATTCTTACTTATGTTAAAGAACAAAACAAGAAGAGATTTTCTGAAAACCGGTTCACTGGCTGCTGCCGGTTTTTTTATTGTGCCCCGTCATGTATTAGGTGGTAAAGGATATATAGCACCAAGCGACAGGTTAAACATTGCCGGTATTGGTGCTGGTGGTAAAGGCGCCAGCGATCTTGCAGAGTTTGCAAAAAGCCCGAAAGTAAATATCGTTGCATTTTGTGATGTAGATGAAGCACAAGCTGCAGGCTCAGTTAAGCGTTTCCCGAAAGCGAAATTCTATTATGATTTCCGTGAAATGCTGGAGAAAGAAAAAAATAATATTGATGCAGTATCGGTTTCCACACCTGATCATACACATGCAATAGCCACATTGGCTGCAATGGAATTGGGCAAGCATGTTTATGTTCAAAAACCGTTGACGCATGATATTTATGAAGCCCGTATGCTCACCGAAGCTGCAAAGAAATACAAAGTGGTTACACAAATGGGCAACCAGGGTGGCAGTGGCGATGGTGTGCGTTTAATGAAAGAATGGTATGATGCCGGCTTGATTGGGAAAGTAACCAGCGTAAATGCCTGGACAAACCGTCCGGTATGGCCACAAGGTTTAGCAAAACCAAGCGGAACACATACTGTACCTGCAAATTTTAAATGGGATCTATGGATCGGCCCATCGAAATATGAAGATTATAACCCCGCTTATCATCCATTTAACTGGAGAGGTTGGTGGTCGTTTGGTACTGGTGCGTTGGGCGATATGGCTTGTCATATTATGGATCCTATTTACCGCATCTTGCCAATTCTTTATCCAAACGAAGTAGAGTGTAGTTTGCCAAACCAGTTTACTGCTGCTTGGACAGAAGCTGGTTATATTGATAGCTGCCCGCCGGCATCTATCATTCATCTCAACTATCCACGTACGGATGGTAAAGGCCAGATAAAAGTTACATGGATGGATGGTGGCTTGTTGCCGCAACGTCCAGCTGAGTTATTGCCTGATGAAGAAATGGGTAACTGGGATGGTGGTGTAATTTTCGAAGGTACAAAAGGTAAGATGATGAGTGGTTGCTATGGTGAAAAGCCAACATTGTTGCCAACCAAGCGTATGAAGCAGGAAAAACTTCCTGCACCAAAGCTAAAACGTGTACCCGAAGGCCATTATGTACAATGGGTAAATGCATGTATTGCTGGTTATGGAAAAGGTGAAACCAGTTCGCCGTTTGAATATGCAGGTCCCTTTACGGAAAGTATATTGATGGGTAATCTGGCCATCCGTTCATGGATGATCAAGAACCCGAAATTGACAGGATGGGGCGATAAGTATCTTGGACGCAAGAAGTTATTGTGGGATGCAAAGAATATGAAGATTACCAATTTTGATGAGGCCAACCAGTTTGTAAAACGTGAGTACAGAACAGGATGGTAAGATGGTGAATAGCAAATTGTCAATAGTGAATCGGAAATAAACAGATCCGGCATCGTTCACAATTCACCATTGACCATTTATGATGGATAATTATTTTTCATTATTAGAACAATTGATATGAGCAGAAAACTTCGCATGGCAATGATAGGTGGTGGCAAAGATGCATTTATTGGTGCTGTACACCGCATTGCGTTGAATATGGATGGACAGGTAGAACTGGTAGCAGGCGCACTAAGCGCCAACGCAGATGTTGCTGTTGAGTCTGGTAAAATGTTATTTCTTGATGAAGACCGCATTTACACCGATTATAAAATCATGCTGGAAAAAGAAGCAGCAATGCCGGCTGATAAACGCATTGATTTCGTCAGCATTGTAACACCCAACTTTGTGCATTTTGATCCGGCCATGATGGCGCTTGATAAAGGGTTTAATGTGGTGATTGAAAAACCCATCACGTTTACATTGGAAGAGGCTAAGCAACTAAAGGCAAAAGTGGAAGAAACAGGATTAAGTCTATTGCTTTGTCATACTTACACCGGTTACCCGATGGTTAAACAGGCGAAGCAATTGGTAAAAAGCGGAGCGTTGGGAAAAATCAGGAAAGTGTATGTAGAATATCCGCAAGGTTGGTTAAGCACTTTCCTTGAAGGAACGGGTAACATACAGGCAAGCTGGCGTACCGATCCGAAGAAAAGCGGAAAGGCCGGATGCATGGGCGATATTGGTACACATGCTTTCAATTTAGCAGAGTACGTTACAGGTTTAGAAGTAACACATATTTGTGCAGATATAAATATTGTTGTTGAAAACCGTTTGCTGGATGATGATGGCGCTGCCTTTTTAAAATTCAACAATGGATCAACAGGTGTGTTGATGGCTTCACAAATTGCTGCAGGTGAAGAGAACAATGTAAAAATTAGAGTTTACGGTGAAAAAGGTGGATTGGAATGGAAACAGGAAGATGCAAATAGTTTATTGGTAAAATGGTTAGATAAACCAACTGAAGTTTACAGAACAGGAGCAGGTTACAATAGTTCATATGCTACTCATAATACACGTGTGCCTGCTGGTCATCCAGAAGGTTACCTTGAAGCATTCGGTAATCTCTATCGCAATTTCATTTTAACTGTTCGTGCAAAGATGAACCGTGAGCAACCAAAAGAAGAATGGCTCGATTTCCCAAGTGTAAATGAAGGTGTGCGTGGAATGGCCTTTGTAGATAATGTAATTGAAAGCGGAAAGAGTGAGGTGAAGTGGAAAGAGTTTGTTGTTTAATTTATAATTGATAATTGAAAAATGAGAACGATTAAAGGACCAGCCATCTTTTTAGCCCAGTTCATGGGCGATAAAGCTCCGTTCAACAGTTTAGAAACAATTTGCGAATGGGCAGCATCTCTCGGGTTTAAAGCAGTACAAATTCCAACATGGGAAAAACGGATGATCGATCTGAAACTTGCAGCAGAAAGCAAAACCTATGCTGATGAGTTGAAAGGAAAGATCAACAGTTATGGGTTGGAAATTTCTGAACTGAGTACGCATTTGCAAGGTCAACTCGTTGCAGTACACCCGGCATACGATACCATGTTTGATGCATTTGCAGCAGATGAAGTAAAGAATAATCCAAAAGCAAGACAGGAATGGGCGGTACAGCAATTAATGTACGGAGCAAAAGCATCACAAAATTTAGGACTAACAGCACATGCAACATTCAGTGGCTCATTGTTGTGGCATACCTTTCATCCATGGCCGCAACGTCCGGATGGTTTGGTAGAAGAAGGGTTTAAAGAATTAGCCAAACGTTGGTTACCTATCCTCAATTATTTTGATGAATGCGGTGTTGATGTGTGTTATGAAATTCACCCAGGTGAAGATCTGTTTGATGGTATTACGTATGAAATGTTTTTGGAAAAAGTAAACAATCACAAGCGAGCATGTTTGCTGTACGATCCATCGCATTTTGTTTTGCAGCAACTGGATTATATTGAATACATTGATCTGTATCATGAACGCATCAAAGCATTTCATGTGAAAGATTCAGAGTTTAATCCCAGCGGCAGACAAGGAACCTTTGGTGGTTATCAAAGCTGGTTGAACCGTGCAGGTCGTTATCGGAGTCCTGGCGATGGACAGGTTGATTTCAAAACCATCTTCAGTAAACTAACCCAATACGGTTATGATGGCTGGGCGGTAATGGAATGGGAGTGCTGTATTAAACATCCTGAAGACGGGGCACGTGAAGGTGCAGCGTTTATCAAAAATCATATTATCCGTGTTACGGATAAAACATTTGATGATTTTGCAGGAGCCGGTAGTGATGTTGCCACAAACCGTCGTATTTTAGGGCTTGATTAAACGATAATTTTCAACTTAAAAGAATAGATTATGAAAAAGATTTTAATTACATCTGCAGTAGCATTGATGCTTATTGCCTGTGGTGGTTCCGGTACAGAAAATAAAGAAGCAGCAACCGAACAAAAATCAGAAACCTCTGAAGCATCGGAAGCAGCAGCTTCACCAACTGACAATCCTGATTATGAAAAAGGATTAGCACTTGTGGCCAAGCCTGAAAATCTTTGTCTCACCTGTCATAAAATTGATGAAAAAGTAATTGGCCCGGCCTATCGTGATGTAGCTAACAAATACGAAGCAACAGAAGCAAATATTAAAATGCTTGCAGAAAAAGTAGTGAAAGGAGGCAGCGGTGTTTGGGGTGATGTGGCGATGCCGCCAAATGCAGTTGTTACTATTGCCGATGCTGAGCAAATGGTCAAATACATTCTTTTACTAAAAAACAAATAAGCATGGTTCGTTCTCTTTTCATGATAATTGCCGTCCCCTTTGTATTATCCTGTAATAATGAAGGTGAAAAAAATGGTTCACCTTCCGACACATTAACACAAGAGCCAGTGGCACCAACAAATTCTGTGTTAACAGCACAGGAACAGGAAGAAGGATGGATTGCTTTGTTTGATGGAAAAACAACAGCGGGCTGGCATAAGTATGGCGGTGCGCCTGTGGGCAGTGCATGGAAAGTAGAAGAAGATGGATCACTGCATTTAGATGCATCGCAAAAAGAAAACTGGCAGATCAAAGATGGTGGTGATATTGTGAGTGATAAAGAGTTCGATAATTTTCATTTAAAAATTGAATGGAAAATTGATACTTGTGGCAATAGCGGTATCATCTTCTACATTCATGAAGACACAGCCAAGTATCAGTGGCCATGGATGACCGGGCCTGAAATGCAGGTGCTTGATAATACATGTCACCCCGATGCAAAGATCACCAAACATCGTGCAGGCGATCTGTATGATCTTATCACAGCAGCTCCGGAAACAGTAAAGCCGGCATTGGAATGGAACCTGGCAGAGATCAAATCACAAAACGGTGTGCTGGAGTTTTACCTGAACAATGTAAAAGTGGTAACCACCACCATGTGGGATGAAGGATGGAAAAAAATGCTTGCGGGCAGTAAGTTTAAAGACATGAAAGATTTTGGTACATACAAAAAAGGACGCATTGGTTTGCAGGATCATGGCAATCATGTCTGGTTCAGAAATATCAAGATCAAGGAATTAAAATAAGCATCTGCTAAGGATTTGTAAAAGCTGTATTGATTGTTCAATACAGCTTTTTTATTAACGCTGTTTTTTCATTTGGCGTTGTAGTTTGCTGAAAAACGTTTATGAAATATCTTTTACTTATTCTTTTCTGCAGCACTGTTTATTTGCATACAACTGCACAACAGAAGGAAACCATTGAACAATATTGTTTTGTTCGTCTTCAAAGCCCAACATTATCAACTGATATATATCTTGAAGTTGATGATGGAACACGAACTATCACCAGCATTTTTTTTAATAAGCGGTTTGCAGAAACAGATAGTGCAGGCAATGCTATAAAGTTTAAATCAGCAGCCGATGCATTGAACCACATGGGGAAAAAAGGCTGGAAGCTGGTAGAAATAATACCCCGGAATTCTGAAGTGTCGGTCACAACTTATTTGTTTAAGAGAGAACTGCAGCCAGAAGTTGCCATAGCAAAAGATTAAACGAAACATCATCTCCAAAAGCTGATCATCCGTAAACCGGGCAATCAGCTTTTTTAATCAGCAAATAAAATCAGAATGTACTTTTGAAAGCCGTTAAAAACCTGTTTCCTCTCAAACCCTTTCCCTGCCTGTTTTTACCTACCTTTGCGGCTTCAAAAACGCTCACCGGGTCACTAATCGGTGGGCAAACAATCACAACTATGATCAGTGCAAGAAATATAACCCTCTCCTATGGTAAGCGGGTATTGTTCGATGAAGTAAATATCAATTTTACCAAGGGCAACTGTTACGGTGTTATTGGTGCCAATGGTGCAGGGAAGAGTACTTTTTTAAAGATCCTCAGTGGCGAAATTGAGCCAAACAAAGGATCAGTAGAAATTACCCCCGGCGAACGTTTGGCGGTATTAAAACAAAACCACTTTGAGTTTGATGAGCAAACCGTGCTGAACACGGTACTCATGGGCCACAAGAAAATGTGGGATGTAATGCATAAAAAGGATGCTATTTATGCTGATCCTGAGGCAACCGAAGACGATTACATGAAGGCCGGTGAGCTCGAAGCTGAGTTTGGCGAAATGGGTGGCTACACAGCAGAAAGCGATGCGGCAACTTTCCTCAGCAGTCTTGGTATAAAAGATGCATATCATCAGATGTTGATGAAAGACATCCCCAGTAATTTGAAAGTGCGTGTGTTATTGGCGCAGGCATTATTTGGTAATCCTGACATTCTTTTGCTGGATGAACCGACCAACGGCTTGGATATTGAAACCATCGGTTGGCTGGAAAACTTTCTTGCAGAATATGAGAACATTGTATTGGTGGTGAGCCACGATCGTCACTTCCTTGATGCTGTTTGTACACATGTGGCCGATGTTGATCGTTCAAAGATCAAAGTCTTCACCGGTAACTATACGTTCTGGTACGAAAGCAGCCAGTTAATGGCCCGTCAGTTGGGTGATAAGAACAAGAAAGTTGAGGAAAAGCGCCAGGCTTTGATTGACTTCATTGCCCGGTTCAGTGCAAATGCATCAAAAAGCAAACAGGCTACTTCCCGTAAAAAGGCGTTGGAAAAACTTACCATTGAAGAAATTGAACCATCTAACCGCAAATACCCCGGTATTATTTTCCAGCCATTGCGTGAAGTTGGCAACCAGATCCTCAATATTGAGAACCTGAAAAAATCTGTTGACGGCCGTGTATTATTTGATAAAGTAAACTTCACCGTTAACAAAGGCGATAAGATTGCGATAGTAAGTAAAGATCCATTGGCGGTTACCCATTTCTTTGATATTATTAATGCAGAAGAAATAGCCGATCATGGTGCATACGAATGGGGATCAACCATTACAAAAGCATATTTGCCGGTTGAACATAACAGCTTTTTTACACAGGGGTTGAACTTAATGGAGTGGCTTCGCCAATATGTGCCCAGCCATGTTACGGATGCTGATGAACCATTCCTGCGTGGCTTTTTAGGAAAGATGCTGTTCAGTGGTGATGATATCATGAAAAAGACTAACGTATTGAGTGGAGGCGAAAAAGTGCGTTGCATGATCAGTAAAATGATGATGCAGAATCCAAACGTAATTGTATTAGATCAACCCACAAACCATCTTGATCTGGAAAGTATTCAGAGTTTTAACGAACAGTGTATTGAATATAAAGGCGTGGTGTTACTTACATCACACGATCATACGTTCATGCATACCACAGCAAACCGTATTATTGAATTAACACCTGGTGGCATCATTGATCGTTTAATGACGTTTGATGAATACCTTGAAGATACAAGAGTAAAACAATTACAGCAGGAGTTATACGGCGAAGCAATTTCTGCCTGATAAATTTTGTTTCACGAAATGATAAAAGCCCCGCATTTTACTGCGGGGCTTATTATTTTTAGATCTTTGTCGGACTGCAGTAGAAACCACTGTCCTCAGATCCGTACCATTTGAGAACCAGAAAATTATTTGGTAAAGCGGTGTACTTCAGAAGTGCCATCGCTGTTAATGATTTGTAAAGCATAAACACCTGCAGGTAAATTATTTACATCGAAAGTTTCCTGTTGATTAGAACTTGTTTGTTGTTTCACAATAATACCGCTGTTATTTACGATGCGGATGTTACGGTTATCGTTGCTGAAGAACTGAACAAGAATCTTGTTGCTGCCTAAGCCTCCAACCAATGTCTTTTTGCCACCGTTACCTTGTTTGATGATTGAAGAGTAGTTGATGCTGCCATCGAGATCAACCTGTTCTAAGCGGTAGTAGTACATGTTACCAGTTGCAGATTTATCATCAAAGTTGTAGTCTGATACTGAAGAGGTGTTGCCTTGTGCCATTACCATACCAATTGTGCGGAAACGAATACCATCTTCTGAACGTTGAACATTGTAATGAGAAGCATTCAACTCCTGCATTGTTCTCCACTGTAAAGCAACAGCTGAACTGTTTACACGCTTACCTGCAAAACCACCCCAAACTACAGGAAGAGGACCGGGAGCAGAAGATGATTTGCCAAAGCTGAATTCAATCAGCTGGGCTTCATTACCAGGGTTCATATTACCAGTAACAGTTATTGTTCCTGTTACGGTGAAACCACCATTTAATAATGATGAAACAATATACCAGTTTGATGTTCCCATTGAATTACTGCGGCCATAGCTTCCGCTTACAGGCATACCATCAATAGTAAGGTTCGATACAGTAATTGAGTTGTTATTGTGTGTTTTAACAGCAAGCTTCATCAGGTCAATGCTGTTGGCAGAAGCAACTTTACCAATGCTGCTTAAGTTGCCGGATACATTCGTTAATGATGTAGAGGCTGTGTTACTTGCAGCTGTTGTTGAAGTTGTAAAGCTGTTTGTTGAGTTGTTGTAAGTAATGGTAAACTGGAAGCTGCCGCCAGTCCCATAGCTAAAACTTGCATCAGCACGGTTGCTGCTGTTGTTATCAAGGTTAGGTATACCGGTAAATACGGCATCGCTTTGGTTGCTACTGGTGGCGCTTAATTTACGGTAACGGATACCGAGTAAATCTTCAGAAGAGGCAGGATAGTTGCCAATTAATAAAGATTGAGCGTTAACACTGTTTGAGAGGAAAGAAAGGGCAATAACAATTGCACAAATTACGGGGGTAAAATTTTGTTTCATGGTACGGGTACGTTTAGTTTTCTAGTAAATACCCTATAAAGTGCGATGGTAAAAAAACAGCTGAGAATTAGCTATTTAGATATGTATGTATCGTTCTCTAAGGGTAAATGCTTAACAAAAATATAGAGTAGTTTTAAATTATCCTAACATTTTACAGTATTTTTCTTTAAGAGTATCGTTAATTTACGATTCGGGATTAGTATTAACTGCAGTTAAGCAATTGTGGATTAATGCATTAATCAGGATTATGTAGGCAAAAAAAAATTTGAAATTTTTTTTGATAATGGACATTTAACGGAGAATTACGATGGCTGACCCGGTATATACCCCTATCTTTGCGGCGTTATTTTGAGTTATACAGTGTTTTGTAAGTGAATCGTATTATCTGCTACGCACAATCTGCTAATAGTTAGTCATTTTTTACGCCCGTATTTTCTCAGACTTTATTTAATCAATGTTTAATTAACAAACATGAACATTTATGTTTCTAACTTAAGTTTCAACGTAACTGATGACGACTTAAGAGGTTTTTTTGAAAGCTATGGTGAAGTAACCAGCGCAAAAGTGATCAACGACAAATTCACTGGCCGTAGCCGTGGTTTTGGATTTGTAGAAATGAGCGATGATGCAGCAGCAAAAACTGCTATCAGCGAACTCGATGGTGGTATGGTAGAAGGCCGTGCCATTAAAGTAACAGAAGCTAAACCACGTGAAGAACGCAGCAACAACGACCGTCGTTCTTTCTCTGGTAACAGAAGCTACAGCAACAACCGTTACTAATCTGGTTTTAATACCAATAGCAAACCCCGCCTCAGGCGGGGTTTTGTTTTTTGGGGAGGTTTACAAATACCTTTGCCAAAAAAAAGTTATGGGCAATCTTGTAAAGGAGTTTAATGACTACCGCACAAAAATGAATGGGGTCATTCTCAGCAAAGACAACCTCGTGATCAAACGGCTATGGAACCTTGATACCAACACCTATGCCGAAGGAGCACTTTCAACGCAAACCAAAGAAATGCTGGGGCTTGTAGCCAGCATGGTGCTCCGTTGCGATGACTGTATTAAATATCATCTTGGCAAATGCCATGAGGAAGGAATAACCACCGCTCAGATGTATGAAATTTTTGCAGTAGCAAACATTGTTGGTGGCACAATTGTGATTCCGCACACAAGGCGGGCAGCAGAATATTGGGAAGAATTAACCGGAAATGACCAATAACAGTGTTATAAAATGCGGCGCAGTTGAATTTCTGCGTAAATTTGAAGCAATACAATTCTATGAGTGATATTACAACCGCCCCTGCTCTTACAGCTAAGGATTTTGCAACCGACCAGGAAGTTCGCTGGTGTCCGGGTTGTGGTGATTATTCCATTTTAGCACAGGTACAAAAAGTAATGCCAACACTCGGCATTCCTAAAGAGAATATTGTTATTGTAAGTGGTATTGGCTGCAGCAGCCGTTTCCCTTATTATATGAATACATACGGGATGCATTCTATCCATGGCCGTGCAACAGCTGTTGCCAGTGGATTAAAAGCTGCCCGTCCTGACTTAAGTGTATGGATCGTTACGGGTGATGGTGATAGCTTGAGTATTGGTGGTAACCATACCATTCATTTACTACGCCGTAATTTTGATGTAAACATCTTACTGTTCAACAACCAGATCTATGGTTTAACAAAAGGACAGTATTCGCCCACATCAGAAGAAAAGAAAGTAACAAAAAGCTCTCCTTTAGGAAGTATCGATCATCCATTCAATCCATTGGCATTAGCAATGGGGGCTGATGCAACATTTATTGCACGCAGTATGGATCGTGATCCAAAACACCTGCAGGAAATATTGATACGCAGCCAGCAACATAAAGGTGCTTCGTTCTTAGAGATCTATCAAAACTGTAACATCTTTAACGATGGCGCTTTTGAAGTGTTTACTGAGAAATCAAGCAAGCAGGATGAAACATTGTTCCTTACACATGGCGAACCATTGGTGTTTGGTGCTGCAAAAAATAAAGGCATCAAGCTTGATGGTTTTAGCCCGATCATTGTAGACCTTGATGAAGGGTTCAGTAAAGATGACCTGTGGATACACAATGAAAAAGATTTTTATAAGGCACAGATATTGGTACGCATGTTTGATGACCCTCGTATTGCAGGCCACTTACCACGTCCGTTTGGTGTGTTTTATGAAACCGACCGTGCGTGCTACGAAGATGTGCTGCAACTTCAAATTGATGAAGCAATTGGAACAAAAGGTGTAGGCAATCTCGATAAGCTTCTTCGTGGAAATGAGGTTTGGGAAATTCTTTAACTATCGTTTCAATAAAATAGAGAAAGGGGCATTGCCCCTTTTTTCATGCACTAATGTAACAGTTTAGATTGAAACAGTTTCATATCCATTCTATTTGCTAACTTACTTTTAAAATTGATTGCCGTATGGTTCGCAGTAAAATTGCAGGTATTGGAATGTATGTGCCATCCAATGTTGTAACCAATAATGATCTTACAAAGTACATGGACACAAGTGATGAATGGATACAGGAACGTACCGGTATAAAAGAACGTCGCTATGCACACCGCACACAGGAAACCACAACAACCATGGGTGTGGAAGCTGCAAAAATTGCCATAGAGCGGGCAGGCATAACCGTAAATGATATTGATTTCATTGTTTTTGCAACACTTAGTCCTGATTATTATTTCCCGGGATGTGGTGTATTACTTCAACGAGCTATGAAGATGAAGCAGGTTGGAGCCTTGGATGTTCGTAATCAATGCAGCGGTTTTGTTTATGCTGTTTCAGTAGCCGATCAGTTCATTAAATCAGGGATGTACAAGAATATTCTTGTAGTAGGTGCTGAGAAACATTCCTTCGGCCTTGACTTTACAACAAGAGGACGAAATGTAAGTGTGATCTTTGGTGATGGTGCAGGTGCCGTTGTATTGCAACCAACAAATGATCAGAACCGTGGTATTTTAAGTACTCACTTACACAGCGATGGAACAGATGCGGAAATACTTGCCATGTTCAACCCCGGTACACATGCCAATCATTGGCGAGATCAATCGGCTACATTCAATGAGGCAGAAATAGGTGATATGTTTATGAGTCATGCAATGGTTGAAAATGCAGAAAACTTTCCAAACATGGATGGTCCTGCAGTATTTAAAACAGCGGTAGTGAAATTTCCGGAAGTGATCATGGAAGCGCTTACTGCAAACGGTTATCAACCTGCCGATTTGAAACTTTTGATACCACACCAGGCAAATTTGCGGATTGCTCAGTTTGTGCAGCAAAAACTGAAGCTACGTGATGATCAGGTGTTCAACAATATTCAGAAATACGGTAACACAACTGCAGCATCTGTACCTATTGCTTTGTGCGAAGCATGGGAAAGCGGGATGATAAAAGAAGGAGATCTTGTTTGCCTGGCAGCATTTGGCAGTGGTTTTACATGGGCCAGCGCTCTACTAAAGTGGTGACAACGTTAAGCTGACGGTTCAAAATAATGAGACAGGTTTGAAAAAACCGATACTGCATGCCCTTTAGAAAAAAGCATATAACCATTAATAGAAAGTACAACGGCTAAGACGATGAGAATGATCATGTGTGTTCTTCGTTGTCCCAGAAGTGCTTTTTTTCTGTCGGTATAATTTGCTGAGGCAAGAAATACAAACAGCAGCGATTGAACAATCAGGAAGAAACGTTCGTTCTTATCAAGATTAAGTACAAACAAGAGAGCGAAAAAAGCAAATGCTGCAAAAAATAGTAAACCGGATAACCATACCCGTAAAGTTTTATGCTTCATTTGCTAAGAGTTAGTTTGTAGCAAAGGTAAGGGGATGGTTTAACATTCTTGTTTGTTGTAATCTTTTGGATAAGTACATTTGTTAGTGTGTTTAAACAAAGAAGTTATCGTAAAAGCCGTTACATTATTTAACTATTATAAAAGTTGGGATAGAAGAATTTCTGATGATCAAAAAAATACTACATTTTTTATTGCCTGGAAATCGCTACCAACAATTTCTATTTTTAGTCTTCCTTTTTTTATCGCTTCCATTAAATCTGCTTGAGTACCCGGCACAGGGCTTAGGTCCTTCATGGCGCATCAGTATTAATCTTGCACTAAAAGAAAATCTGCGTTGGGGCGATGAATATGTTTTTACATTCGGCCCTTTAGGGTATTTATATACAAGAATCTCTGCATTTGTACCGCAATGGCATATCGTCCTGTTTTCATTGTTTGTATGGATAAACATACTTTTTATTGCACGTTACTTTATTCTGTTAAGCGGCTTGTCTAAAAAGGCTGAACTTTTCTGTGGGTTAATAATTGCGGTAATGTTTTTTTATGTTGTACGCATTGAAGCTACTACAACAGTAATGTACGTTGTTATCTTTCATTTGCTATACAGCATCAAGCATAGTAGTAGTATAAACTTGTTGATCGCTGTCTTTGCCGGGGTAATCAATATGTTTATCAAGCTAAACTATTTCATACCGCTTGCAGTAATATTTGGTATGTATTATTTTATTGTATTAGTATTTTCTTCTTTATCAAGCGTAGGTAAAAAAATAATACCGGTTATTTTACTGCAGGCTGTGCTTGTGTATTTAATGACAGTTATCTACAACGTTGATATAGTAAAGTATATTCAATCGGGCTGGCACCTTGCAAATGCGTATAACGATGCAATGTTTCAACCCCTTTTCAGGGAGAATATATTGGCTGGATATATTCGTCTTATTCCAGGAGTTACGGATTTCACAATCAGTGTATTTATTATTATCCTGGTAGTAATTCTAACAGCACCACTTGTTTTTATTTTATGGAGTAATAGAAAGAAAATAACAACTGATCCATTGACATTTCTTACTACCTTCTTTTGTTTGTTTTTCCTGTTTATCTCATTCAAGTTCGCTTTTGTTCGGCATGGAGGTTTAACATATTTGTATCCTCCTTTACCTCTTTTTATATTAGGCTTGTTCGTTTGTTTTACTTCCTGGAAAATTATCAATATCAGAAGGAATGTAAGTGTAATGCTGATAGCCGCATTTTTACCCGCATGTGTTGGCATAAATGTGATGCTTATTCGTTCCGGTAATTTCAATTATTCATTTGCATGGAATAAGCTGAAAGAGATATACAGGAAAACACTTGATGCAAATCCTAATGGAATACAATTACAACCGGGGAAAGACAACGCTTATTTCCTGCCTAAAGCTGTTCGTGAGAAAATTGGGGGCGAAACAGTGGATATTGTGTCTTCGGAAATATCCATAGCATACTTTAATGATCTCAACTATTCGCCAAGACCTGTTGTGCAAGGCTATGCGGCTTATGACAAATATCTTGATGATCTGAACTGCCAGAAGTATATTTCATCTTCTGCACCACAATATTTGATCTATCACCAGGAAACAATTGATGACAGGTATCACTTTTTTGATGAGCCAGCAACCAAAACAGCAATTCTCCGGCGATATACAGTAATTGATTCATTTGATAATAAATTACTTTTCAAAAGGTCAGCAAATGTAAAGAAGATAGATACAGTTCATCAAGGTGGGCAACATGTTCAGTTGAATCAATTTTATGCTATTCCTGAAACGGGTGAGCCATTGTATGCGACTTTTGATATAAAGTACAGTAATGGAGGAAGCATTGCAAGGTTTATGTTTCAACCACCACAGGTAACGATTCATTTTGTTTTGGAGGATGGCCGCCAGTTGTCGCATCGTTTGGTAATAACAACGTTACACAACCCTGTTTTAATATCGCATTATATTGAGAACGTAGCTGATGCAAAAAAATTCTTTACCGGATCTTTACCGGATGGAAAGAAAATAAAAAAAATGATGATCAGTTCATCTCCATTTGCTTATATGTCAATAATAAAAGTGGAATTTAAAAAACTTATACCGGAGGGCGTTAAATGAAATATTTCTTACTTGGCATACTTCTTTTAACAGTGATCTTAGCTCATGCACAAGTTGTTAATATTGATTCATTACGCATGCAATACAATCAAAAAACAATTCGACTGAATAGCAGGATAAGTATGAACGGGATGCAACTTGAAACACAAACGGTAAAAAACCTGATGCTGATCTCTCCAGAAGCAACAGTTAATTTTAATAAATACCTTAAGAACAAACGAACAGCAAACATATTGCCCATATTTGGAAGTGCAGCTGTTATAACAGGAATACTTGTATCACAAAAAAACCGTGGCCCGGGCTATGCTATTGTTATCAGCGGTAATACCATCAACCTCATCGGTTCATTCTTCAGACGCCGGGCAACGAATTATTTGCAGGATGCTGTATGGATTTATAACAGAGATGTGCTGTACACACGCAGATAAAGCTTTTTGATTGAATTCATCTTATCACTGTAGTTTTGTGTGCTATGCATCGTCGTTTTATTTTTCTATTCAACCCTCGTTCAGGCGTTCAAAAAGGAATAAGTCTGCATCAACTCATAACAGATTGCTGCAATAAGGCCGGTGTTGATTTTTGTATTGAACATAGCCGTGCAGATGCAGACTACTCCTGGTTAAAAGAAAAGATAACTGATGAACAAATTACCGATGTTGTAATTGCTGGAGGCGATGGTACAGTAAGCACCATTACTGCAGCCATCAGGAATATGCCGGTGAACATTGGTATTATTCCTCGTGGATCGGGCAATGGCCTGGCACTTGCTGCGGGTATTCCAACTGATTTTAATAAGGCAATGGATGTGGTGTTAAACGGAAAGCCGCAACCCGTTGATGCATTTCTTATTAATGAACATTTTTCCTGTATGCTCAGCGGCATTGGGTTTGATGCACAGGTGGCGCATGATTTCGACAGGCAGCAGAAAAGAGGATTCGGCAAGTATATTCAACTCACGCTAAAGAACCTCTTTCGGATGAGAACATACAGATTTGCCATCAAATCAAACGAAACAGATATTCAACTGAACGCTTTCTTCATCAGCATTGCCAACAGCAACCAGTTTGGCAATCAATTCACCATTGCACCACAAGCAAGTTTACAGGATGGCAAGCTGGATATTGTAGCCGTTGAAAAAGCAAATATTGTGTTTGTTCTTATCCGTATTCTCTGGCATATCAGGTTTGGAACCTTTACAGCAGATTTCAGAAAACGACATGGCATTACCTATTTTCAAACAGACGAATTAGTGATCAGCAATACTGATCATGCTCCTTTTCATATTGATGGCGATGGTAAAACAACAGCTGCTTCTTTTCATATTAAAGTGCTTCCGGCAGCCTACTCTTTGTTAATGCCTTGATTTTTTTGTTTTGCCTGTTGCAGCAACAGCAATTGTTGTACGGTACGTTCATTTCCTTCGTTCATTACCGCATCTGCAATATCATGCTTTTCCCTTGTGGTTAAATGAAAACTAAGTGCTGCACCTTTTTTATTTTCCGGCGGCTGATACATGAATAAAAAACGGTGAAGCGGTATAGCTGCTTTTGAATAACTAAGCATACTCTCCTGCATATAATCCTGCACTTTGTAAAAATTGTTCTGCAAAGTTGTTACAGGTTTGTAAAGTATATCGCCAATGCCCGGTTCAGGAAGATCATTTTCCCACACTCCTTTTTTTCGATCCTGTATTTGAATGAACACAACACCCGATGTATTTGTTTTGATCCAGTCTGCAAATACATGTAAAAATCTCAGTGTTATTTCCTGGCCATAATTATCTCTTAGGCCTGCATCCATTACATCAACAATGGGTTTTGTGGGAAGCCACACATTCGGTAACACATACGGGAATGTAGCATTCATGCGTAGTGCAGAAAGCATCCGTAAATTGTAAGGATCAAGATCTTTGAAGAATGCTGCATAGTCAATGGCATCCGGTTCAGCAGTAATTCCTCTCAGGCTGTCGATCCTTGGGCGCATGAGGAAACTGATCGGCTGGCTGCAGATCATCAGCTTCCTGCCGTCTTGTGATACAGTTGAACTGAAAATACCTAACGGGATCTTTGCAGTTAACTCATCTGCTTTGTAGTCTTTCAGCTTCCCCGATAAAATATTCCCCGTGTTATTATTAAACTGTTCTTCAAATGCATAACCTCGGTCTTTAACGAAACGGTAAGGTCCAACCGAAAATTTCTGAGCTGGTGTTACAAGGTCTCTTGTAACATAAGAAGAAAAAATAGGATTCAAAAGATCCTTGGAAATGTTGGCTGATATTTCTTCATTGCTGAACGAAGATATTTTTCCATTTTGTTTTTGCCGGTATAGCTCTCTGTAATACGTTAGGCCAAGCATACCACCTGATGCACCGGAAAACAACGCCGTTTTTTGCATGAGTTTTCCCTGCATCATACTATCCAGCCTGCAAAGCATGTTTACAGCAAACGTAGCAGAACGGTTACCGCCGCCACTCACATTGATCACATAAAACAAGGGCTTTTCTTCCTGTTGATTTTTCTTCCAGTTTTCCAGCACCTGTATCATGTTGAGGCTGTCTTTCTTCATTTGATCGGGCGTACAGAGTGATACCAAGGAGGAAAGTGTGTACACCGGCCGCAACTCTCTTTTCCCGTAGTTCAATCCAAATGCTTTGTTGCGTATATCAATATATTCATACCGGAAAAGCAGTTGAAATATCAGTACCAGAATAATTGATACAGGAATACTCCATGTATCGAGCCAATGCGCCAATGCTCCGGATGCGCCTATGAGAATGGAAAAGAAAACAAAAATGCTGGCAGCAGCCGGTGCCTGCAAAAATGGAAGATCAAGAAACAAACCATAGATCACCAGCAAAAGAAATGCAAGGATGACAGCCAGTACTGCAGAGAAGTGGTGACGTTTAAAGATCACATCAAGAAATAACCTGCTGTAATGCGTTACATTTCTCACTTTACGGTAAGTGAGGAAGCTGGTAAGAAAATAATGAACCGTAATTATTTGCTGATGATTGTCTGCCTTATGCTCAGGTTTAAATTGCTGTTTAAATTGCTGCGGATCTCTGAGTAAAGGTTGCATATTACGCATGATCGCTTTTTCTGAGCCATAGAAATACAACATGGAAAGCAGCAGGAACAACACCAACCCTGCAATAAAGCCAAACATGATGAAGAGAATCTCGCTATCGTTCATCAGTTCTTTGTACTTGCCAAACCGAACGATCTGTATAAAATAATTAATGATAAACAGAACAGGAATGCCTGCGTTGTTGATACAGTATTTCAGGAATGGTCGTGCTGTTGTGGCTAAAAATTTAAAATAGTTGCTGAAGAGAATAAACGTTGTAATATTCCAGCTCATTACAAAACCACCAAAAGCAGCACCCACCAAAAAACTACTGAAAAAATTGACTTTACCGAGATACTCCGGTGAAAGAAAAAGTGAATTGGCTCCGTATGTGTTCATAAATCCGCCACTCACTGCACTTGCAAGCAAAAACCAGAATAACAGCAACAGTTGATATTTCCTGAAATGCAGAAAGATCAATTGAACAGGGAACGAATACCATATGCCAAGCAGGTATTTCTTCATGGGGCAGAAGTTACGGAAAAGAAAACAATTACTGGTAGAACGCTGCTTGCGTTGCAGCGGTTATACTGTTTGTTTTTTTCGAACAAGAAACAACACCCAAACAAAACTCAATAACAGAAACATACCCACTAATTGATGCAGCTGTGCCATCCATTCAAATAAACCCCAGTGGTTGGGAATAATTTGTGGTGATGAAAGAACAGAAGCTGCACCTAAAATTACCTGCAGCAACACAAGGAACAACGGAAGAAAACGGGTTACTTTAAACAGATCGCTGCCTGTTACTTTTGCTGTACGGTAATACCAAACAACAATCATGATGCTGAGCAGATATGCCAGCCCACGATGTATAAAATGGATGGTAATCTTATTCTCAATAAAATTAATGAGCCACGGCGAATCTTTAAATAATGCAGCAGGAACCCATTCTGTATTGATCAACGGCCATGTAGGTGCTGCAGTAGCTGCTTTATGCCCAGCCATTAATGCTCCGAATACAAGTTGTACAAGCAGTAATACAACTATCCATAAAGTAAACCGGTGCGCAGAACTATTGGCTGTTATTTCTTCTTTTTTTACTTTCAGCTGTAAGGCAAACCAGAAAGTGTAACACAACAAGCCCATTGCAAGAATAAAATGCAACGCCAATCTTGTAGGTTTTACATATACAGCATCTCCTACCAAGCCGCTTGCCACCATGATCCAGCCAACAGCACCTTGTAATGCACCAAGCAAAAACAAGATCAATAAAGGTTTGATCATTTCCTGCTTAAAATACCGACGTACTAAAAAGTAAATAAATCCAACAGCAAATACCATCCCCATTAAACGGGCCCATAGGCGGTGAAACCATTCCCAGAAGAAAATGAATTTAAAATCGCTGAGTGTAAAATCGGTATTGAGTAATTGATATTGCGGCGTGCCTTTGTATTTGGCAAACTCTTCCATCCACCTGGTTTCGTTAAGTGGCGGTAAAGTACCTGTTACCACATCCCACTCAGTTATACTTAAACCGCTTCCCGTTAAACGGGTAATGCCGCCCAATAATATCTGAACAATAAGCATAAGCACACCAAACAGCAGCCAGTTGGCAACAGCTTTTTGGGGAGAAGAAGTTTGCGTCATAACGAGTGCAAAGGTAAGAGCGGGACAGATTCCCTTTTCTTAATTACTCAACATTAAAGCTTCCTGTTTTTTTGCTAACTGCAGCTCAGCAGTACAAATATTCCAGAGGTAATAACCACCGGAAAGATTTACAACCTCATTATAGCCGTTTTGTCTTAGTATGCGTTGTGCAAGGTAGCCTCTAAGGCCTGCTTCGCAGTAAATGTAAATACGCTTGTTTCTGGGAATTTCATCAAGCCGGTAACGCAACTCATCAACAGGCATGTTAATGGCTCCGGGAATGTTACCTTTTTCATATTCATCTTTCCGGCGAACATCAATCAACAGGTCTTCCGGCTGAATTGTTTTTAATTGATGCCAATAAAACACCCGCAAACGATCAAGTAAAATATTTTCAGCAGCAAAACCGGCCATGTTCACCGGATCTTTTGCAGATGAATATGGTGGTGCATACGCATGTTCAAACTCTATCAGATCGTAAATGGTTTTTCCCTGTTGAATGTATGATGCCAATACATCAATCCGTTTATCAACACCATCATAACCGACAATTTGAGCTCCTAATAATTTACCATCATTTGGTGCAAATGCCAGCTGAATGGTCATTTGCTTAGCGCCTGGATAATAGCCTGCATGTGATCCGTTATGTGTTGTGGAAACACGATGGTCAATTCCCGAAGCAGTTAAGTGTTTTGATGATACACCGGCAGTAGCAACTGTTATATCAAACAGTTTTACAATAGCTGTGTTAATAGAACCTTTATATGAACGAACATTGCCCAGCACAATATTGTCTGCACAAATACGACCTTGCTTATTGGCAGGTCCTGCCAGGTAAGTACTCATCAATTGATGTGTAACAGGATTTTCAAATTCAATCGCATCACCTACTGCATACACGGAAGGATCGGATGTTTGTAAATATTCATTTACACGAATGCCTTTTGCTTTGCCCAGCTGTAATCCTGCTTTAGCAGCCAGTTTTGTATCGGGCCTTACACCAATTGACAATAACACAATATCTGTATGAAGTACTTCGCCATTGTTCAATACAACGTCAATATGTCCGCCTTTTTGAACAAAACCTGTAACTGTAGTATTTAACCGGAGTTGTACGCCTTTTGACCGCAGGTGTTGTTGGGCTATGGCTGCAACAGGGTAATCAACGGGGGGCATAACCTGGTTTGCCATTTCAACAACAGTTACATCAACATCAAGACCGTGAAAGTTTTCAGCCATTTCAAGACCAATGAAACCTGCGCCAACAATAACTGCATTCCTCACATTCTTTCCCTGTATGTATATTTTAATGAAATCGGTATCGTGTACATTACGTAACGTAAAAATACCTTCACTGTCAATGCCGGGTAAAGGAGGAAGAACTGGTTCTGCTCCTGTAGACAGAACAAGTTTGTCGTACGTTTCTTTATATACCTCACCTGTGGCAAGCTTGCGGGCAGTAATGGTTTTTGCTGCGGTATCAATGGCTGTAACTTCGGTAGAAATGCGCACATCAATATTAAACCGCTGCTGAAAAGATGTTGCAGTTTGCACAAACAGTTTATTCCTGTTTCTGATCACATTGCCGATATAGTAAGGCAATCCGCAGTTTGCATACGAGATATATTCTCCTTTTTCAAAAATGATGATCTCAGCATGTTCATCCATTCTTCTTAATCTGGCTGCGGTACTGGCACCGCCGGCAACTGCTCCAACAATAATGTACTTCATGTTTTTGAATTTTTAATCGGTTCAAAAGTAGAAGAAGCGGCATCTGCAGTTTGTGATTACGATCATGAAAAACACTGTTATTGGAAAGCTTGTGGTTTGTGCTATAAGTCACACAGTGAAAGGGTTTTAGCACTTTTTACTGTGACAAAAATCACACAACGAACACAATTAAAACAAATCGTTGCTTTTTCTTGACAAGTATCATTTTACATGCGCATGCAAGTCATCAAAATTGAGTACTTGTTGAAAGACTTTTATGCTGTAAAAAATAAGCGCATGAAACATCTTGTTATACTCGGAGCCGGCACTGCAGGAACCATGATGGCCAACCATCTGCATCATGAATTAAAACAACCTGATTGGAATATTACGATCATAGATGAAAAGGAAGAACATCATTACCAACCCGGTTATCTCTTTCTCCCTTTTGATCTTTACACGCCTGAAGATATTGTAAAAACAATTGAAGAGTTTATTCCGAAAGATGTAACGCTGCTGAAACGTAAAATTGAACGCATTGTTCCAACCGAAAATAAAATTCAATTGAAAGATGGTACAAAACTGAGTTATGATATTCTCATTGTTGCCACCGGTGCAAAAATTGCACCCGAAGAAACAGAAGGCATGCAAGGTGAAGAATGGCAGAGATCAGTCTTCGATTTCTACACCTTTGAAGGTGCATTGGCATTGCGCAATAAATTAAGAGATTGGGAAGGTGGTAAACTGGTGGTGCATATCACTGAAATGCCAATCAAATGTCCTGTAGCTCCGTTGGAATTTGCTTTCCTGGCTGACTCTTTCTTTAAGCATAAACACATGCGTGACAAAGTTGAGATCACTTATGTAACGCCATTAAGCGGGGCTTTTACAAAACCCAAAGCAACCGAAGCGCTGGAACATTTACTGCATGAAAAAGGAATTAGAATTGAAAGTGATTTTGCCATTGAGCATGTAGATAACGAAAACAAAACCATTGTTGATTATGGCGGCAGGGAAATTCCGTTTGATATACTGGTAACAGTTCCTACTAATAAAGGCGATGCATTGATGGAACGTTCAGGTATGGGCGATGATCTGAATTATGTACCCACTCATAAAGCAACACTGCAATCGAAAGACTACGGAAATGTATTTGTAATTGGCGATGCAAGTAATATCCCTGCATCAAAAGCAGGATCGGTTGCACACTTTGAAGCAGAAATTCTTACAGAAAATATTCTCCGCTATGTAAAAGGCGAACCATTGAAAGAAGAATTTGACGGACATGCGAATTGCTTTATTGAAACAGGCGGTGGCAAAGCATTGCTCATTGATTTTAACTACACCCACGAACCGGTGGAAGGAACATTCCCCTTTGCAGGAATTGGCCCGTTGCGTTTGTTGAAAGAAAGCCGCATGAACCATATGGGTAAACTTGCTTTTCGCTGGATCTATTGGAATGTATTACTCAAAGGAACACATATTCCGTTCGTATCAGCAACCATGAGCGAAAGCGGAAAACATTATAACTAAATCATTCACTAATTAAATACATGTTATGGAAAGGACATTAGCAGGTAAAACAATTACTGTAAACGAAGAAGGTTATTTAACAGATTTCAGCCAATGGGATGAGAATGTTGGAAAAGAATTAGCAACAGAAGCTAATATCGATCTCACTCCACGCCATTGGGAAGTGTTGAAGTATCTGCAAAAAGAACAGCAAAACCAGGTTGCACTCAGCATCCGCCGTATAGGAAAAAGTGGTGT
>NZ_CAMLGT010000002.1 GCF_946479605.1 uncultured Lacibacter sp. | reverse complement strand
TCATGGGTTTAATGATCTGCTTGGTCATGTAAAACACAGAGTTGAGGTTTACCTTAATCACATCATCCCACTGGTCGGGGCTCATACGCAGCAACAGGTTATCTTTTGAAATACCTGCATTGTTTACGCAAATATCAACAGTGCCAAATTCCTTCAGCACATCATTTACAAAGGTTTCACAGGCTGCAAAGTCACCTGCATTGCTTTGATAGGCTTTTGCTTTTACGCCTAAAGCGGTCAGCTTTGCTTCCAGTGCAATTGCTTTTTCTTTACTGCTGTCGCTAACAAACGTAAAGGCTACGTTTGCACCTTGTTCAGCAAACTTGATCGCTACTGCTTCGCCAATACCACGTGCAGCACCTGTAACAATGGCTACTTTTCCTTCTAATAATTTCATAACATGTAATTGAATTCTACAAAGTAAAGGGTTTATTCTTCTTCCATCAAAGAAGGGCGCTCTGTTATTTCATGATACTTGATTACATCTTTTGCATAGTAATGCACCACCATACTTTTTCTTGTGAGCGCAGGATTTACAACAGGCATTCCGCCGTGTATAAGGTTTGCATGCCAGATGAGTACATCGCCTTTTTTGGGTAAAAAAATTTGCGGCTGAAACTGGTTTTGTGCCAGCACTTCTTCCGTCATATCCTCATAATCGCTGTATTGTTTATTACCCAACTTTAATTGCGTACTATAGTTTTCAAAATCATCATTCAGCAGGTACGGAAGTTTATGGCTGCCGGGGTAATAAAACAAAGGCCCGCTATCGGGGTGAATATCTTCCAACGCTATCCAGGCTGCAATTAAATAACCAAGCGGATAGGTGGTCATGTGAATACTGTCGCTGTGTGCACGCTGACCACTGCCTTTTACAAAGTTGAGTGTTTGAAAAGGAATGGTTTCTTTATCAAGAATAAACGAGAGCAGGGTTTTCAATCCTTCATCCTGCATCATTTGTTTAATAACGGGAGAGTGTTTGTAACCAAACATCACTTTATTATCGTGTGTAACAGGTAAATGTTTTTGATTGATCAGTTCGTCAACTGCATTGTTCACCTCATCAACCTGTTCATGACTGAAATAGTGTTTGATGTGCAGAAAACCTTTGCTGCTCCAGTGCAATAATTGCTGCTGTACATCATCAGAAAAATTTCTGAAGGGAGGTTTTGATGCGGCTACATCAGCCGAATCATTTACATCTAACCATGCACTTGAAGTTTTGTCGGGAAAATCTCTGCTGCTGATAGAGCCGTACAATGGTTTGTGAATGTTATAACGCTTGTAGGCATCTTTGTTATGCTGCAGTTGTTTTGCATGAAGCAGGTTATAGATCCAGTGAAGTGGTTTGTAATCTTTTAGTTTATCCTTCAGCTTCATGTTCATTGGTTATAGCGAATGATCTCTTCCACATATTTCCGTTCGTTGCTTAGGCGTGGCACTTTATGCTGACCACCCAGTTTTCCCTTGCTCTGCATCCATCGGTGGAATGTTCCTTTACTCACCGGTTGTACAAAAGGCAGTCGTAGAGCAATATTTTTATGTCGTTTGGCTTCGTAATCGCTGTTGAGGTTTTTTAAAGCCGTATCAAGTTCATATACAAAATCATTAAGACCCACAGGTTCTTT
The DNA here is from genome assembly GCF_946479605.1 of uncultured Lacibacter sp. The sequence goes on along the minus strand of NZ_CAMLGT010000002.1, from coordinate 58,558 downwards.
TTCAAATTCAATCAACCATTCATGTGCACCATTGCTGCCCAGGCTGAAATAAATTGGTGCCGCTGTATATTCATTTACAACAGCACCTGTTTGCTCGCAGGCAATGGCAATGGCTTTATCTGAATTATCAACGATGAGTTCTTCACCAAATGCATTGATGAAATGTTTTAAACGTCCGCTTACTTTAATACGATAAGGTGAAAGAGAAGTGAATTGAACGGTGTCCCCCACAATGTAACGCCACAAGCCGCCATTGGTACTAATAACAATAGCGTAATTTTTATTTAATTCAACCTTATTGAGGCCAACTGTTTTAGGGAAGCGGTTGCCATATTCTTCAATGGGCATGAATTCATAGAAAATACCATGATCATAAAAGAGCAACATCCCATCTTCACCAGGTTTATCCTGTGCCGCAAAGAAACCTTCGCTGGCATTATATGTTTCAAGATAGTTGATGGGTTTGCCAATGAGTTGTTCAAACTGCTCCCGGTAAGGAACAAATGAAACACCGCCATGCATATACAATTCAAGATTAGGCCACACTTCGCTCATATTCTTCTTGCCGGTGAGTTCTAATATCCTGCGGAAGAGCACCAGGCTCCAGGTGGGTACACCTGAAATGGAAGTAACATTTTCGTTAATGGTGCTTTGAGCAAGCATTTCAATCTTGTTTTCCCACTCATCCATCAACGCAATACTCAGATCGGGGGTGCGTATCCAGTTACTCCAGAAAGGAGCATTCTGCATCAGTACTGCACTCAGATCGCCAAACTGTATTTCTTCATTCAGCTGATTTACATTATGGCTGCCGCCAATCACTAATCCTTTACCGGTCAGCAGGTCGGAACCGGGGAAATTATTGTAATAAAGTGTGAGCACATCTTTGCTGGCTTTATAATGACCATCTTTCAGACTTTCTTCACTTACAGGAATGAATTTGCTCTTATCGCTGGTGGTGCCGCTGCTTTTGGCAAACCAGGTAACGGGGGTGGGCCACAGTACATTTTCTTCGCCCTGCAGCATGCGTTCAATGTAGGGTTTTATATCATCGTACTCATGAACGGGTACGGTATTTTTAAAAGCACGAAGATTGAACAGTTTGCCAAAACTATATTGCTGGCCAAACTGTGTGTATTGAGCAGTGGTAACAAGGTCCTGTAATACTTCACGCTGGGCTGCTGCCGGATTATTCATCCAGCTTTCGATGCGCCACATACGCAGGCGTGCAAGTCTTGATATTGCAGGGCTAAGCAGTCTCATGTGTTGGCAAGATAAAAAAAGTTAAGCGACTTAGACTAACCGAAAAAGTTATTCATTCAGCGATTTCGTTGCTTCTTCATGCAAATAATCTTTTCGCTTCAGTTCAAAATTGCGGCCAAGGTATAAACGACGTACCTGCTCGTCCTCTGCCAGCTCTTCGGCAGTGCCATGCTTGAAAATTTTTCCTTCAATAAGCAGGTATGCACGGTCGCAAATGGAAAGTGTTTCGGTTACATTATGATCGGTTATGAGAATACCAATGTTTCGGTACTTCAGTTTGGCAACAATGGCCTGGATATCTTCTACGGCAATAGGATCAACACCGGCAAAAGGCTCATCCAGCAAAATAAATTTGGGATCAACAGCCAATGCCCGGGCTATTTCAGTACGTCTCCGCTCACCACCACTCAATGAATCGCCTTTATTCTTGCGCACATGGTGCAGGCGGAACTCACTCAGCAAGTCTTCCAGTTTTTCCCGCTGTTCTTCTTTACTCAGCTTGGTCATTTCCAATACTGCCGCAATATTTTCTTCAACCGAAAGTTTACGAAACACACTGGCTTCCTGCGGCAGGTAGCCAATACCCATTTGTGCACGCTTGTACATGGGCTCATTGGTAATGTTCTGATCATTGAGGAATACCTCGCCTTCATCCGGTTTAACAAACCCCACCACCATATAAAACGTAGTGGTTTTGCCGGCACCATTGGGGCCAAGTAAACCCACAATTTCACCCTGTTTTACTTCAATACTCACTTTGTTGGCAACAGTGCGGCTGCGGTAACGCTTTACAAGCTCAGATGTATGGATGGTTAAACTCAAAACAAAAAATTGTAGTTGCGAAAATACCGTATTCCTGTTAATGAAGCCCTGTTCATTTGCTTTCAAAATGTGAAAGTACAGGCCAAACATTGTTTGATTAAGACCTGCTGCTGTTATATGTTTGCAGGAAACTTTTTTCACAGCAGCAGCAAATGAAAGTTACCGAGCATATAGCACAGGCAAAAGACACACTGGTGTCTTTTGAAATTCTTCCGCCACTGAAAGGCAAGACCATTAATTCTATTTTTGATCATCTAGATCCGTTGATGGAGTTTAAACCATCGTGGATTAATGTAACGTATCACCGGGCAGAACAGGTGTTTAAGAAAAAAGCAGATGGCACGTTTGTAAAAGTTGAAGTAAGAAAACGCCCCGGAACGGTGGGTATTTGTGCTGCATTGCAAAACCATTATGATCTTGATGCGGTACCGCATTTGATCTGCGGTGGTTTCTCCAAGCGTGAAACAGAAGATGCATTGATCGACCTGAATTTTATTGGTGTGCAGAATGTATTGGTGTTACGAGGTGATGCCGCCAAGAACGAAACATTTTTTGAACCACACCCCGATGGTCATCGTTTAGCAATTGATTTATTGAAACAGACCATCAATCTTAATCATGGTATTTACCTTGAAGATGATATTCGTGATGGTTTCCGTACTGATTTTTGTGCAGGCGTGGCAGGTTATCCCGAAAAACATTTTGAAACACCCAATCAGGAAATTGAAATGCAGCGGTTGAAAGATAAAGTGGATGCAGGTGCAGAATACATTATGACGCAGATGTTTTTCGATAACAGCAAATTCTTTGCATTTGTAAAGCAATGCCGTGCAATTGGTATTGAAGTGCCGATCATTCCGGGTTTAAAACCTTTAACGAGCAAGAAACAGTTATCTGTTATACCACGTACGTTTCATGTTGATATTCCAACTGAGTTAAGCAATGAAATGATGCGTGCTAAAACCGATGATGACTGCAAGAAAGTGGGAACAGAATGGTTAATTCAGCAATCAAAGGAGCTGAAAGAGTTTGGTGTGCCGGTACTGCACTATTATACACTTGGCAGCCCGAAAGTGATCTATAATGTAGTGAAGAATGTGTTATAAGGCTAAATGAACAATACAATTAAAGCCCTTTGCAACCGCAGAGGGCTTTTCGTTTCAATAAGGCTGGAGTAATTTTTGTAATTTTAGAAATAAAATAAATCTATATGAGCGTAGCAGAAATGAAAAAGAAAATTCATGAGCAGGTAGATCACCTTGAAGAAAGCAAGTTGAAATTAGTAAACGATTTTCTTGAGCAGATTTCCAGTGAAGCTGAAACAAAACTTTCTGTGATGGCGCATGCCCTTGAAATAATAAAGGAGCGTGAACATGTACTTGCAAAACTCGCTCAATAATGATAACGAAGGAAGAGGTTTTGCTGATTCATGATCAGGTAGTAAAACTACATGGCGGAGCCAATGGTGTTCGTGACTTTAATGGATTAGAATCTGCAATTGCAAGACCATATCAAAGTTTTGCCGGCAATGATTTGTATCCTTCCTGTTTTGAGAAAGGCGCAGCAATAGGTGAAAGTATAATCATGAACCATCCATTTGTCGACGGCAATAAGCGGACTGGCTATGTATTAATGGAATTGATATTTCAAATGGAGATAAAAGGTTTGAGGAAATTGTGGGATGGTTAAAAGCTAATTCAGCATCAAAATAAAACCCGATGACATCATCGGGTTTTATTTTTCAGTTTTATTTCACCATACTCTTCAGCACCCCTTCATTCACCTTTACCGGGTATTTCTTTTTTAGTTCAGTGATCCATTTATCTTCCAGGAAGAGTTGATAATCGTTGATCACTAATCCTTTTGCTTCTTCAAAACTGCGTTGATCTTTACTGTTGAATACATTCAGAATATAGCAGAAAGATGAGGAGCCATCGTTTGTATTTGTAACAACAGGCGTAAACTGGCCGGCAGTAAACACCGTTCCTTGCGGCACCGGTAATTGATTCAGTTCAAAACGGCTGCTGTCGGCAAGCGCTGTACCGCCCAAATGATCCATGTGCTCTTTCCATTTCAATGGCTCTTTGCGCATCATCTCCATTGCACGGTTGGCAACAGCAGAATCGGCACAATTAAAAATAATTGCATTCACACTGGGCTGCCAGGTATATTTTTGTTTGTTACGAGTATAAAAATTCAGCAGGCCTGCACTGTCTGTTGGAGCAAGGCTCCAGATCTTACGTTCCATAATTTCAAACAACATACTTCCTTCACGAAATTCTTTTACCTGGTAACGTACATCTTCATTGGTTAATTCAAGCCTGTCTTTATAATACTGTTCTGCAGTCAGGTCAGTAAACTGCTGTAATAAGTTTTTAAACTCTGTTTTAGGTGGCGAATAGGTAGGCGACTGCAGATTTTTCACCCACTTCAACCAATCGCTGATGAATATTTTTTGTGTGCCCAGCTGAAACAAAGGCTTCTGCTGGTTTGCTTTATAGAAGCTAACATAGTTTTTCGATTTGAGCATGGTATCCGTAACAGTCCATAACTCAGCTTCTTTATAAGGAAACACTTTATATTGACTGTTCTTTCGTATTTGTTCTTTTTGGCGAACTGCAACCACTGTCATCCTTGGATCTGCATTTACTTTTTCGCTGTACTCCTGTACAAGAGCAGGATCTGTTTTATCTGCAACGGCAGGTTTTAATGCAAGGCGTTTAATGATGTGGAAGCCCGAAGCTGTTTGTACAGGGGTGCTGATGTCGCCATCATTTTGCAAACCAAAAGCAATCTTGCTGAAGGCGGGATCATATTTCGTAAAACCAAATTCAGGCAGTTCGCCTCCATTGGCATATGTAAGCTTATCATCGCTGTAACTTTGCGCAAGCTTTCCAAAGTCTTCACCCTTTTTTGCAAGCCCATATACCATTTCCGCTTTACTGCGGGCGGCAGCAATTTCTTCCTGCGTTGCATTGGCAGGCATGGCAATAAGTATTTGTGCAGCTTTCATTTTTCCTGTTGAGGCACGTTTGCTCAGCACTTTAAAAATGTGATAACCACTTTTACCAGCAACCGGTTTTGAATAGCTGCCTGCTGCTGTATTGTACACGGCATTTTCTAAATCGTATGGTAATGAAAAAACAGAAATGAAACCAATGTAGCCATTCGTTGATTGCACATAATCATTGGTTGACATTGTTTTGGCAGTAGCAGAAAAATCGGCTCCGCTTTGCAACTGTGCATAGGCTTTATCAATTGTTGCCTTTGCTTTTGCACTGTCGTTATCGTAACCAACAAAAACATGTGCCACTTCAAACTCAGTAATACTGCGGTCAATTGCTTCGTTTACCATTTCTTTATTACTGCCCTGGTTGCGCATGTATTGTTCAATAACCTGTGCCCTGAATGCAGCAATATCATTCTTGATATTTGGCAATGTATCAAGCTTAGCATCTTTTGCAGCCTGTACTTTCAGTTTAAAACGGACGAAAAGATCAAGGTATTCACGAATTGACTTTTCATCGGTTGCGCCGTTGTTGTTTTTGGAAAAAGCACGCCAGAATTCATTTTTATCTACCGGGTGTGTGCCATAAGTAAACAATGTTTGCGCATGGCTGCTGATGCCTGCAACCAGTAAAAAGGAAAACAAGATTTTACGCATAAGCTTTGGTTATGGATGTTTGGATGGTTTGTTGGTTTGTTTGAATTTGAGGAACTCATCTACCTGTTCCGGGTTGATCTTTTTTGCAACGATCCGTTTCTGTTCGTCAAGCAAATATATTGTGGGTGTTTGAAATACATCGTATGCCTGGCGAAAACCGGGCGTTTGGCTGGCTTGCTCGGCTTTACGCATAACAGTGGTTTGGTACAGGTGTATCCAGTTATTCAGTTTTTGTGTGCGGATATATTCTGTCCATCGTTTCTGTACTTCTTTTGCTTTTGCTTCATCATCGCCTGCTCCATCACTCAATACACCCACCACTTTTACACCTGCTTTTTTCCAGCGAAGTTGGTAAAGGCTGTCCACTTTCGGCACCTGTTCTTTACAATGGCCACAATCAGGGTCCCAGAAAATAACCAGTGTGTAAGGTGATTTAATGGAATAAAGATTCACTTTCCGGTTAAGTGTATCAAGCAGGTTCAGTTCTGCTGCCGGTTCACCAACAATGTTACCGTATAAACTGTATGCCCTGTTGAACACCATGTCCCTGTCTTTTTTCTCCAGCCAGTCAACCTGCTCAGTGAGGTAATATTTTTCAAAGAGGTGAAGAAACACCACATCAAGCCCCATGTACTTCGGGTTCATATACTCGTTGGTAAAACGGTTAATGAAATAACGGAACATGGTTTTATTGGTACGGCTGTAAAGAATGAATTTATCCAGCTCCAGTTTAATACTGTCAGGTTCACGTATCACCGCTGTTTCAAGATAACGGGTAAGTCGTTGCTCAAACATGGGCGTGCGGAGCAAACGTTCATCAGAAAATGAAATATCCTGCCAGAACTGTTTTTTGTAATTGTAAAATGCAGTAAGACTATCCTGCCTGTTTTTTGCACCTGCTGCTGAGTAAACAGGTTCTTTCAGCAAACGGAAAAGCAATGACAAGTATGCATCGGGATGAGCTATTACAAAACTATCACGCCATTGCTGTGCCTGTACATTGGCTTTGTTCATGTTTGTTTGAATAGAGCTGCTGTCGGCTTTTGTTTTTGCAGTTGCAAGGCTGCCGGCCAGTTGCTGGTAATTACGATAGTAAAATGCAGACGCATCTTTATATGCTTTCAGGTAATCGTTCTCTTTTGAACCGGTAATGGAGTTGATGACAAACGAAGCTGTATCAATATTGATCGAGAACTCCTGCTCTTTATCAATCAGCACATCAGCAAATGTTTTTTTCTGCGGGTCAACTACAATGTATAAACCTCCGGTGAGCTTGCTGATGCCGCTGAAGACAGCTTCACCTTTGCTGTTAAGCAGGGCTGAATCGAGAACATATTTCTGGTTGCCGAAATAATAACCAAGATAAAGGCGGCCGTCGGGCACAGGTTTGTATTGCACAGCTATACGGTAACCCTGGCTGAAAAGGGTACCGCAACTTAAAAGAATCGTCAGAACAAGGCTTGTCTTCTTCATAGCGAATAAGTAAAGTTAATTCAAAAGCTTTCTGTAGCTGTTAACGTTTTGCAAAGTGGTTATTTACGGATTTCTTTCAGAAATGCTTCCGCTGTCATAACGGGGATGGAGGAAAAATAAAAATCGTTGGCATCTTCACTGATGATGATCCCGCATTTATGCCGAATGGCAGAATAATACTCAAGCCCATCTTCAAAATCATGAATCTTTTTGTTTAAAGCAACCTGCTTAACATCGGCCGGTGTATGATCGGTAAGCATTATTTTTTCAGCGAGTAAGATCATTTTTTGTTTTGCCTTAGCAGAACCGGCTTTTTTTTCCGCAAAATAGAATGTAATAGCAAGGCATAGCGGAGAAGTATAGAGCTGATGCTCACGCTTATCGGCAAGACTTAAGATCCTTGCCGCAAACGGAAACAACGGATATTCTTTATTACAAACAGCTATAAGAATATTGGCATCAAGAAATATATTCATGATCTTGATTGGTAATATTCTGACTTAATTGCTTTTCTGCCTCTTGGTTTGGTAAGGTATTCTGCTTCACCTTCAGCAATCTGGTTTACCCAATCCGAAATGGGGAATTCCTCCAGCGTTTTATATTGGTTGCTGGTAATTTGACGAAGAAGGTATTCGGTGAGTCGTGACAGACTCATGTTATTTTTTTCTGCAAACTTTTTTGCTTTTTCAATAACGGCAGCGTCAAAGCTCAAGGTGATTTTGCTATCCATAACATTAATTATACGACAAAGATAAAAATTTTATACGGGCAATTAAAGGTTTTCGATAGGTACTCTTCGCTACCTTTGCGCCGTGAGAAAAAAACAGAAAATACGCATACTCGAACAGGTTAAGGTGGAAGATTATGCTGCTGAAGGGAAATCCATTGCCCGTGTAGATGGTAAAGTGATCTTTATTGAAGGCGCTGTGCCAGGTGATGTGGTGAATGTACAGCTGGGCAAAAGCAAAAAAGACTGGGCTGAGGGAAAGGCGGTGCATTTTCATGAGTACGCTGCTGACCGTGCAACGCCATTCTGCAGTCATTTTGGGTTATGTGGTGGTTGCAAGTGGCAAATGCTGCCTTACGAAAAGCAGCTGGAGTATAAGCAGCGTGAGGTTGAACAAAATCTGAAACGTATTGGACGTATTGAACTGCCGGACATGCTGCCCATTGTTGGTGCAAAACATACCAAGTATTATCGTAACAAACTGGAATATACATTCAGCAGTAAACGTTATTTAACAAGAGAAGAATTGTTGGAACGTGATAAACAGCGGGAGGCGTTGCCCCAGGGAACAGAACCTGCTAATACCCCTGATGTAGCATTAGGTTACCATGTACCAAAGATCTACGACAAGATCGTTGATATTGAAACTTGTTACCTGCAACAGGAGCCGAATAATGCGATCCGCAATTTTGTGCGTGAGTTTGCTAAGAAGCAGGGCTTTTCGTTTTACGATATTAAAGCGCATGAAGGTTGGTTACGTACCATGATCTTTAGGATGACAACCACAGGCGAAGTAATGGTGAACATTACATTTGGTTATGATGATGTGCCCAACCGTGAACTGCTTTACAATGCCCTGCTGAAAGAGTTTCCTGAAATAACAACGCTGCTTTATACCATTAACCCAAAATGGAACGACAGTATTTATGATCTGCAGCCGCAAACATTTTTCGGCAGTGGTTATGTAAGTGAAAAACTGGAAGAATTTGTGTTCAAAATTGGTCCCAAGTCTTTCTTTCAAACAAATACAAAACAAGGCGAAGAGTTATATAAAGTAACAAGAGATTTTGCCAAACTCACCGGCAACGAAACCTTGTACGATCTGTATTGCGGTACCGGCAGTATTGGTATTTTCTGCAGCAAAGGCGCTAAAAAGATCATTGGGGTGGAAGCCGTGGCAGAAGCAATTGAAGATGCAAAAGAAAATGCAGCTGTAAATGGCTTAACCAATACTTCGTTTTATGCAGGCGATGTCATTGATATTTGCAACGATGTGTTTTTTGCAGAGCATGGAAGACCCGATGTAATTATTACCGATCCGCCACGTGCCGGTATGCATGAAAAGCTGGTGCGTAAACTGCTTGAAATTGAAGCGCCACGTATTGTGTATGTAAGCTGTAACCCTGCCACGCAGGCAAGGGATCTGCAATTACTCAATGAAAAATATGTGGTGGAACAATTGCAGCCCGTTGATATGTTTCCGCACACACACCATATTGAAAATGTAGCGGCGTTAGTATTACGTTAATAGCAAACCTGCAACAGAGGGCTTGAATATATTTTTTTACTTTCGAAACTGAATTAACGACAGTGTATGGCAAGATATAATGCGATGAACGAAATACCTCCGGTTGTAAAAAATCTGTTGGCAATTAATATTGTGATCTGGCTTGCGCAGCAATATTTTCATACAAGGGATATGCCTTTGGAAATGTGGGGTGCGTTATGGTCTTTCGATACCGGCAACTTTAAGATATGGCAGCTTGTTACGCATCTGTTCATGCACGGTCCGTTTTTCCATATTCTTTTTAACATGTTTACCCTTTGGATATTCGGACGTATCCTCGAAAACTTTTGGGGAGCCAAACGGTTTTTGAATTTTTATATGATATGTGGCCTAGCCGCCGGAGCAGCACAACTTTTTGTGGGTGAGTTTTCTTATGCAGTTGGTGCATCAGGCGCCATCATGGGTTTAATGGCAGCGTTTGCTTACCTGTTTCCCAACACAGAACTGATGTTTATGTTTATTCCTGTACCAATAAAAGCGAAATTTGCAATACCGGCTTTAATGGCGTTGGATCTGTTTGGAGGAATAGCCAATGTGCAGGGCGATAACGTGGCACACTTTGCGCATTTGGGTGGTGCTGTTGCCGGTTTTCTCATCGTGTTGTTCTGGAACAGGAACAACCGCAATACATTTTATTGATAATTGATTGAAGTATGAATTACATGCAGGCAGAACGTAAGAAAAAGATAGGTTTTGGTGAAGATGGTGATGCATTGATGAGGCTCATCTTCATTAATATCATGGTGTTTGTGATCCTGGGATTTATCAAAATCGTTTACCAGTTGTCTGATAGTAACCTCACGGCATTCAATGCCCAGATCATGAATTGGATCGGCTTGCCGGGAAGTTTTTCTTCCTTTGCTGTAAAGCCATGGACATTGTTGCTGCACATGATCTCGCATGATACTGTGTGGCGCTTACTCGGCAACATGATCTGCTTTTGGGCATTTGGTTACCTGCTGCAGGATCTGCTGGGCAACAGGCACATTGTTCCCATTTATATCTATGGCGCATTGGCGGGAGCGTTGCTCTTTATTGCCAGTGTAAGTTTGCTGCCTGCATTCAGCAAACAGGCAGGTGAGTTTGTTTTTTATGGTGCAGGCGCAAGTGTAATGGCAGTGGCCATTGCTGTAACTGTTATTGCACATGACTATCGAGTGTTTCCGATGATCAACGGGGGTATTCCGCTTTGGATCATTACACTGATCTATGTGCTCATCAATTTTGCAGGATTGGCCGGTAAAGGATTTCCCTTTCACCTTTCGCATTTGGGAGGCGGGGCGATGGGTTTTGTGTATGTCAAACTTATTCAAAATGGCAATAGCCCCGGTGAGTGGATGCACAATCTTTACAACTGGTTTATCAACCTGTTTAACCCCGCATCAAAACCACCCAAAAAAACGATTAAGAAAGAAGTATTTTACAACACAAAAGGGCAGCAGCCGTTTTCACGTAAGCCAAATATTACAGAACAACGGGTTGATGCTATTCTTGATAAAATAAGCCGCTCAGGTTACCAATCTCTTTCAGAAGAAGAGAAAGAGATCCTGAAAAATGCGGCTGACAGTGAAACATAATAATCGTATGTCCGGATTCATGCGCAGCTTTACAAAGCGGGTTTTTATTTTCTGCAATATTGTGTTGAGTGTGTGTATGCTGTTGTTATATGTATTACCCTCACTTCCGGCTTCCGTTTCATGGATCGTTAACCTCTTTGCTTTATTGTTTCCCTTTCTGTTATTACTTCAGTTGGTTTTTTTGATCTTCTGGCTCATTGCAAAACCAAAACTGGCATTGATACCACTTATCAGCTTTGCGCTTTGCTGGCATCTTATTGGTTCGTTCTTTGGCTTTCATCCAAACAATAAACAAGCGGCCACGCAAACCGGTTTCAGGGTGGCCACCTGGAATGCACATCTATTTAATTTTTTTGAGAACAATGGCAAACTGGACGCTGCCATGCTCAACGAAGCAAAAGGATTTAATGCGGATGTGCTGGCAATACAGGAACTGGTTTTTTCAATAGACAGCTCATCGCCCATTACATTGGAAAAAGTAAAGCAGAAACTAGGCTTCAAGTATGTGGCTGCTGCCAACGACAGGGCGTTTGGTGTGCATACCAATATTCGCCAACGTAATGAACGCTATCATCCGTTTTGCGTTGCTATCTTTTCCAACTATCCCATCATCCGGTGGAAAAAAGAACAAAGCATTAAAGAATACAATCACACTTTTCTTTGGGCCGACTTGTTAGTAAACAGCGATACCATCCGCTTCTTCAATATTCACCTGCAAAGCATGCACTTTGCTAAAAAAGATTATGAATTTATTGAAAACATTGATCAGCAGGATATGGATGATGTGCAGGAAGCAGGTAAAAGCATTTTACGCAAAATGAAAACAGCCAACCTGCTCCGCTCCAGCCAGGCAAGAGATATACGAACGGCTATTGATGCAAGCCCTCATCCCGTGGTAGTTTGTGGCGATATGAATGATGTGCCTAATTCCAATGCATACCAGATCATCAGCAACGACTTGTATGATGCGTTTACAGAAAAAGGCTGGGGAATAGGACGCACTTTTCAATTCCTTTCGCCCACTTTGCGGATCGATTATGTGCTCCATAGCAAAGCACTTGCAGTAAATAAAGTGGAGGTAAGGCAAACAGTCCGAAGCGATCACAGTCCTGTGCTGGCCGATTTTAATTTACCGCAGAAATAGTGTAAATCCTATCTTTGTTTCAATGAAGAAATACTTCCATACCTGTTGTTGTAGCTGTTGTTGCTGATTTTTTCAGCAACCGATTCCTCTTGTACAACATTCTTCATTTCAATTATTACATCGTTTATGTCGCAGTTAAAAGTTTATAATTCTCTTACACGCCAGAAAGAAGTTTTTGAATCCATCACACCAGGTCATGTGGGTATGTATGTGTGCGGACCAACCGTTAGTGGCGAAAGTCATCTTGGTCATGCACGGCCTTACATTACGTTCGATGTGTTGTATCGTTACCTCACACATCTTGGTTATAAAGTACGTTATGTTCGTAACATTACCGATGCCGGCCATTTTGAAGAAGAAGGCCGTGAAGCAGAAGATAAAATTTCTAAAAAAGCGGTGTTGGAAAAACTGGAGCCGATGGAACTGGTGCAGAAATACACCAACCTGTTTCATTGGGCTATGGATCAGTTCAATACTGTTCCGCCATCCATTGAACCAACAGCAACCGGGCATATTGTGGAGCAGATCGGTATGATCCAGGAAATCATCAAAGCCGGTTATGCCTACGAGGTTAACGGTTCGGTTTATTTTGATGTAAAAAAATATGCAGCGAGTCACGACTACGGAAAATTGAGCGGACGTGTAATTGATGATTTGTTAGAAACAACACGTGAGCTGGAAGGCCAGGAAGAAAAACGTGACCGTGCCGATTTTGCATTATGGAAAAGCGCAGCACCCGAACATATTATGCGTTGGCAAAGTCCGTGGGGTGTTGGTTTTCCCGGCTGGCATATTGAGTGCTCGGCTATGGCGACAAAATATTTAGGTGCACAGTTCGATATACATGGCGGTGGTATGGATCTGCAGTTTCCGCATCACGAAAGTGAAATTGCACAAAGTACTATTTGCAACCATACAGCACCGGTGCGTTACTGGATGCACAATAACATGATCACCATCAACGGTAAGAAGATGGGGAAGAGTTATAACAACGTTATTAAGTTAACGGAGTTGTTCAGTGGCGATCATCCGATACTGGAGAAAGCATACCACCCAATGACGGTGCGTTTCTTTATTCTGCAAACACAATACAGAAGCACGCTTGATTTTGGTAACGAAGCATTGCAGGCTGCAGAGAAAGGATTGAAGCGTTTGATGGAAGCGCATGAATGGTTAGCAAAATACGAAGTTGGAAGTACGAAGTACGAAGCGAAAGACAAAACGCTGAATGAAAAAGTATTGCAACTGATTGCTGAGTTCGATGAGTTTATGAATGATGATTTGAACACGGCAAAAGTCCTGGCGAGTATGTTTGAACTGGTACCGGTGATCAACGGGTTAAAGGATAAGCATATTGCAGCCGATGCATTGAGCAGCGATACTATTCAGTTGTTGCAAACAAAACTGAAACTCTACATCGAAGATATTTTTGGTTTGAAGAGTATCAGTGGTGAAGACAGCGGACGTTTTAATGCAGTGATGCAGATATTGATTGAATTACGGAAAGATGCAAAATCGAAAAAAGATTTTGTAACGAGCGATAAGATCCGCAATCAACTCGCTGAACTGGGTATACAGTTGAAAGATGAGAAAGATGGCGGGATGAGTTATTCGTTGTAATTATCTACTTAGTATGATGATGAAGAGGAGCACTGCTCCTCTTTTTTATTTTAAACCTGTTTGCAATTCTACTTAACTCAGAGTAACTGCTTCATCGTACTTCTAACTTCGTACCTCGTAATTCAACTATGTCCCAGCTGTGTATTAGCTGAAAGAATTGATTGCAGATCAAACAGGCTGGTTTGTTTTTCTTCGCTCACCAATTCTTCCACCGGTTGATTCAACACATCTGCAAAACATTGCAGCATCAGCTGTTTGGTTTGTTTGGTCCATTGGCGGAATGCTTCGGTGTTGTGTTGATGTTGCGGCAGGTAATCGAGCAAAACATCGAGGTTAAAACGTTCAGCATGCGTACCTGCACCTGCTTTGGCTGCATCACGGGAGTTGCACCATTGTTCAAAATGACCCTGCACCGGCACCATCAACACCGGTTTACCAAAATACATGGCTTCGCAAACACTTTCAAAACCTGCTGTTGTTACCAAGGCTTTTGCATTAGCCATGTAGTGTAAAAATTTCTGATCATCCAGCGAATGAAAGCAAAGTGTTTCATCGTAATGCCAGCGACCTTTTACCGTTGCACTGTCGGTAAAGCAATGCAATTCCACTTCAGGATGTTCTTTGTGCCAGCTGATGATTTCCTGCATATAACCCGAGTTCAACAGGTAAGCAAGGATGTGATCGCCGCCAAACACTTCCTGCTGAAACACATCTTTCCGCAATAACGGCGGACAAACCGTCATGTTTTTGTGTGTAGCGGGTGTAAGTGGATAAAACGATAAGGCCAGTAAATGATCGGAGCCTTTTGCTGTAAGCTTTGTGTATTGTTTGATGGCATACGCCTCACGCTTGCTGGCTTCTTTTGGAAAGCTGAATGAAGGATGCAGATAAATATACTGGTGTGCAATGGAAACAATTTTGCAATCGAATTTTTTAAACAGCGAACAAACACCAATCAACGGTTCATAAAAATTCAATAACAGATCGGGTTTGTATTGCTGCATTACTTCACGGATCAGCTGCATGCTTTTGCGAAAGGTTTTCCAGTACAGCAAATTTTTCAATACGGTTGATGTGATACGGATGGATTTGTTGTGCTTGCAGGTAACAAAGTTGGGACTCCGGTAAGTAATGATGGGTGCTTTGATGCGTTCACGCACAAACGCAGGAATTTCACGGCGCTTGCTGCTGCCAATAAGTACGGCAGCAACAGTATGGCCACGTGCAGTCAGTAATTCATAGGTAGCAATGGCCTGTGTTAAATGTCCACGGCCTTCGCCCTGTACTGCAAAAACAAAACTTTTATTCATACAAGTTCAGGTGTTAGGTTAGGAAAGAACGAAGATGTTTCTGTTGTAATTATTTCAGCTCTTGGTTGCAGTTGAGCTAACCACTCATTGTAGTAAATAATTTTCCATTCGCCTTCGGTTGTTTCAACCAATGCACTCATGGTTTCCACCCAATCGCCACTGTTGAGGTAATGGATATTGTTGATTGTTTTATCGGCTGCCTGGTGAATGTGTCCGCAGATAACGCCATCGCAATGATTGGCTTCTGCAACGGCACATAGCTGTTCTTCATAGTCGGAAATAAACGATACAGCCGATTTTACTTTTGCTTTTACTACTTGCGACAGGGAATAGTACGACAATCCTCTTTTGGTACGATAATGATTGTAATGCCGGTTAAGCCAGAGCAAGAATGTATAACCGATATCGCCCAGTTTAGCCAGCCATTTCAGTTTGGTTGTAACAGTATCAAAAATATCGCCGTGTACCACATAATATTTCTTCGTACCACTTTGCAGAATATGGTGGCGCTTGATGATGAATTGTCCGAATGAGAAGGGCAGTATCTCATCTAAAAAGTCATCATGATTGCCACGCAGGTAAATCACTTTCGTGTTGTACTTGTGCATGTACTTCATAATAATGCGGAAGAAAGCCGTGTGTTTCTTTTTCCATTCGCCCGATTTACGCAGTTGCCAGCCATCAATAATATCGCCGTTGAGGATGAGTGTTTCGCAACGGTGTTGCTGCAGAAAGTCCACTACTTCTTTTACCCGTGAGTTACGGATGCCGAGGTGGATATCGGAAAGGATGATTGTTTTGTAAAAGGTCTTCACAAAGAAGGGTTTTACAAAGCTTAAAATCTCCTGTTACCAAACGATTGATGAATGATTAAAAGAGAATGAATAAATTGTAATGAAATTGTTAAGCAGTGTCGGAAAGATTGGTGTCAGGACGTCGCAGACGTCAGACACCTTAAAAACAAACAAAACCTTATTCAATCAATATGCACTACATCGAACATCTCAGCAAAGACAAGAAATTAAAAAAAGTAATCGAGGCGCAGGAACCACACACACTGGTAAAGCGCAAGAAGATCTACCTCTACCTGTGTGCATCCATTATGAGTCAACAGCTGAGCACCAAAGTGGCAGATGTTATTTATAACCGCTTCCTTGCTCTGTATGGGAAGAAAGAACCTACTGCACAACAGATACTCGATACGCCGTTTGAAACATTGCGCAGCATCGGACTCAGCAATGCAAAAGCGAATTATGTGCAGAACGTCTGCCGGTTTTTTATTGAAGAAAAGATCACGGATGGACAGTTGTACAAGATGAGCGATGAAGCCGTGATTGAAAAATTAACGCAGATAAAAGGTGTAGGCCGCTGGACGGTTGAGATGATCCTGATGTTTTCGTTGCAGCATGAAGATGTTTTACCTGTCGATGATCTGGGCATACAGCAGGCAATGATCAAACTGTATAAGATCAACTACGAAACAAAGAAAGAACTCTACAAGAAAATGCAGAAGCATGCTGTCAAGTGGCAACCCTATCGTACGTATGCCTGTGTACATTTGTGGAGGTGGAAAGACAGCCCCCCAGCCCCTACAGGGGAGTAATCAATTCAATGCAGTAGTAAGATGCGAACTAAACTTTTGATGATACTTGCTTTGGTTTTTTCTGTGAACGTTTTTTCGCAGGATGGCCCAACTGCCGGCTCTGCATTACGTTCGCTTTCGGGTGTGGATATGATCACAGGAAAAGTGATCAATGTGCTGTTTCGTGAATCGAAAGATTATACGCTGTTTCATTTCTGGAAAAGTGAAAGCGACAGCTGCATCAAACAATTCCCGGTTTTAACTGAACTGGTGAAAAAGTATGAAGCTAAATTAACAGTGTATGGTTTTCCTTATGAATACAAACAGCAGATTCCTGCTGCAAAAGCCATGACTGTAAAGTATAAACTTGGCTGGGCTCATTTGCTGCAGCACAGGCAAGCAAATCCCGAAGGAGCCAATGTAATTGATGTGTTACGCATCAGCGATTTTCCGACTTACATGTTACTGGATAAAGAAGGAATGATACTCGTTCGTTCAAATGTGCTGGCTGATGTGGAAGTGGTGTTGAAGCGGTTGGAGTGAGTTTTTTCTAACCGCAGAGAAAGAAGAATGCTGAGGCTACGCAGAGTAAACCCTCTGCATTAAAAATCGATCACATTATTGGTTCCTGAAAAGTAAAAGGTATTTCTTAGCTGATGCTGTGAACTCTTTCTCTGCGTTATTATGTTCATCATCTTCAAACCGGTTGTGTCCGAGACTCACTTCATCGAACAGTTTATCGTTCCGGAAAAAATATTGACCAACAAACCGACTATCTTTCGAAAATTTTCCTGTGATTTCGCCTGTTGCAGCATTTCGTTCATACATCAACTCCTCATCTCTTACATATACCAGCTTGCCGGCTTTAAAATAATAGTCGATGATAACAACATAATCGGATAACCCAACCCATTCTGTTATCCTGTGAACAGTTCCTTTTTTGTGATAGACAGTGAGGCTGGCTCCGTTATCTGTAACATGATCCATAAACTCTTCCTGTTCATATATCTTTTTCTGAAGCGAACTGTCCTTATCAATAAGCTTACAGGCCGATTCAATCTGCTTTGCCTGTGCAGACAGTTGAGCAAAGCTTTTGCCGCAGCTGAATAATAACAACAATATGATGAATTGTTTGATCATTCAATAAATGCTTTTTCTGCCTTCGCCAAAAACTTCTCGTCAATTGTTGCCCCAATACCAACCGCCTCATCAATCTCCACAAAACCATTCTCCATAAACTTCATGCCACCAACAACAGGATCTTCTTTCAGCATCAATGGTGTATCTAAATCATAATGCACAATTAAATCGCTGCTGTAAGCAAAGTGTACCAACGCAGTAATGGCTAACCGGCTTTCCATAAAACAGCCCACCTGCAGTTTCAGGTTATGTGCTTTTGCTATTTCTACAATTTTCAATGCATGAAAAATACCGCCGCTCTTTCCAAGTTTTACATTAAAGTAGTCGCAGGCGTTGAGTTTGGCTAAACGTTCGGCATCATGTTCATCAAAGCAACTTTCATCGCTCATAATTTTAATGGGACTGTTCTTTCTTACTTCAGGCAGAGCCATGAAATTCCAGCGTTCAATCGGTTCTTCGCAATGTTCAATACCAAATTCTTTCAACGCCTGTAATGTTGCAATAGCTGTCTCTACACTCCAACCCTGGTTGGCATCAATACGCAACGGCAATTCTTTGCCGATTGCAGCACGTATTGCTTTTATTTTTGCTACATCATCTGCTTTTGTGGTACCCAGTTTTACTTTAATGGAAGGGAAGCCTGCTGCTTTGTACTCAACTGCTTCCGCCGCCATTTTTTCGGGTGTGCCAAGGCCAACCGTCATATCGGTTGAAATACGTTTGTTCTTTTCACCGCCAAGAAACTTGTACAATGGTAAGCCCGCATGTTGTGCCGCAATATCATACAAGGCCATATCAAACGCACTCTTGATGCTTTCGTTACGGGTAATGATGCGGTCCATTGCTTTTGTACATTCCTCTATCTGCAGTGGATCTTTTCCTTTCAAAGCTTTAGCGAGGTATTGCCCGACAATGAAACAGGTGTCCATGCTTTCACCGTTAATACTCATATACGGACTGCATTCGCCCCAGCCTTTAATGCCGGCATTGGTGTTGATGACAACAATGATGTTATCCGCATCGTACTGTGGCCCTAACGAAATAACGAAAGGCTGTTTTAACGGAATACTGAGTTTATAAATTTCAATGGAAGTGATCTGTAATTGCATAAAATGAAGGTAGCAAATCCAAAACGTACTCAGCAAAACGTAACGATTAAAAATATACGTTTCGGTTCTTGCACTTACGTAAAAGCTTGTTTAATTTAAATGTCCTTTAATCGAAATAAGGCTTCCATTAAATTCTGCAAATGCTTTTTGTTAATAAGCATCAGTTGCTTCGCAAACCGAACCACAGTTGATCCTGCTCTGTACTATTGAATAGATTATTCAACTTTAAAACAAACAACAATGAAAAAACAGATTCAGCAACTGTTTGTGTTGGTCTTCTTCATCACAGTTGGATTATTGTCATGTAAAAAAACTGTTGATGATAGCAGCACAGGCAAAAAGGATGCTCCTTTTCCGGAAAATGACCAATCGTTGATATTCTTACCCGGCTCTGCAGGTTTTCGTGTAGCCAATATTGCTGCACGAAACGATGATAAGTACAATACGTTTTATGGTGCGCAGGTACAGATCGGTAACGGGCATATGCGTTCGTGGATCAACATTACGCATGCAGGCGTTCCGTTGGCAATTGGTATTGAAATGACTGGCGGTGCTTTTGATAATCTGCCAACCGATCCAAACGACCATACAGGAGCAACCTATCATTTAAAACTGCATCAAAAAGCGCATGCAGTAACGCCGTTCGATCATATCATGATTAACTGGAATGTACAGGGGCATGAGCCGCCGCCCATTTATGGTCTGCCACATTTCGATATGCATTTTTATAAAGTAGGAATGGATGCGGTGATGAATATGACCGATCCTGCGAAATTTAATTTACTTCCACCGGCCGGTTATATTCCTACTGCTTATTTATTTGCAGGTGGTGTGCCGATGATGGGTTCGCATTGGGTTGATCTGATGTCGCCTGAGTTGTTACCTCCTAACGATCCTAACTATGCAGCATTTACACATACCATGATCTATGGCTCGTATGACGGTGATGTAGTATTTGTGGAACCGATGATTACAAGAGCGTTCCTGCTGTCTGGGGTTACCTTACAGAAATGGTACAGGCAGCCCGATCATTTTGATCCGGCTAATACATATTATCCGCAGCGTTACAACATCTGGAAAAATGAAAAGAATGGCCGCCATTATGTAGCACTCGATGAAATGATGATGCGTTAAGATGCAATTAACAAAGCCCCGTACATCGGGGCTTTGTTATAAGATTTTATTTATTGCTTTTTTCAAAACGCCATTTCCGGTAATCTTTATGCGTAAGAATTAAAAAGCCTTCAATCAGTAAACCAAGAGCACAAAAGCAAAGAAAGGCAAGACAGATCACAAACAGGATGCGCTGCCAATCCTCATCGCCAAACCTGTATTCAAGATCAAACACCTCAGTAAAAAAAGTAAATAACCAGAACGTGGCAACAATGGAAAGTACAAATTGAAAAACCATAAACCCGCCTTTATCCTTATCAGGCATAACATCCCCCGGACATTTGTAGTAATACACAATGTTCATAGAACCCAGAAAGAATAGAAAAAACAGAAGATTTACGAGGATGGGCATTTAAGAAGATGTCTTATGGTTGTTTCCTGAGTTGTTGTGCAATGAACTGCTTTGTATTAGTTCAATCTCGTCTTTCAGCAGCAGATTGGTCTCACAGTTATCGCCATCGCAACACGGCAATGCATTGGTGTTGCAAACAGGGCATTGATAATGGCCATGTACATGTACAAGTTGAACGGTGTGTCCGCAAAAAAGACATTGCTGCATCACTCAAAATACAAAAAAAGGAGCGTTAACGCTCCTTCTGTTTTTCATGGTTCCGTACTTATTTATTCTTCAGTTACCTGTAATGTTTCTGTAACCTGCCTTGCAACGGTAAAACGTTTTTCATAATGCATTTTTCCGCTGCGGATCAAAAAAGTAAATGTTCCGTTACTGTCGTTTGGCAGTACAAAACGCTTGAGCGATTTTTTATCTTTAAACGTTTGTTGATAGATCAGCTCGTTGTTATTGTTTGTGATCGAAACTGTAACATCACGGCCGTTGCTGATGTCCCAGAAAAGATCAAAAGCCAATCCGTTTTCTTTTGCGCCCACATAATTAACCGATGAGAACGGGTTGTTGAACACAGGCTCAACATGTGCAGATGGATAAACAAATAAAATGGAGCAAAGAAAGATGATGCTAAGGGTAGTCTTTTTCATATTCAGAGGTTTTGTGTTGATACCGCAAACCTCAGCAACCAATGTAAACACATCATCAACCAAACATGAATAAAGTATTATGCTTTTAAAAACTACCGGTAACCTACCCAGGCTCTGTTTCTTGCATCGTATAGAAAATAAGTATTGTTGCTGAAGCTGAAATTCAGTTTGTCAGATACAATTGCATCAACAGGCAGTTTTAGTTTTTGCGATAGCAAACCATCGTTTCTGCTGTAGAGTTCAATTTCTTTTGTTTTTACATTCAGCAAACCAAACTCTGCATTGCTGATGCCAGTAAAAAGAACGGTTGTACTATTGTAATTATTGAGTACTGTATTTGAGTCAACTTTATAATCGGCAGGCGGAGGTGTTTTTTTAGAAAAGCCTGTTTTTAATACAACTGTTTTTGAAGTGTCCTGCACACCTGTTGCTGCATTGTAGGCCACAACTGTTGATCCTTTGAGAAAGTAAACAATATTTTCACGTAGGCTGAATTGTGCTACTGAGTTGGGGTGCGGTTGTAATTGACCTTTCAGAAATGGTTTTACATCGTATACAATACCTGCATCATCCAGCACATACGTTACCCAACCTCCATCGCCAAACAGGTTTCCCTGGAATGTTTTTAAAGCAGGGTTATACCACAGCCCCCGCACATCAGCAAGAATAGCAAGATCTGGCGGCGACATCATTTCGCCAACTGCATTAAAGTAAGCAAGACTGTA
This sequence comes from uncultured Lacibacter sp., assembly GCF_946479605.1. Next base: position 36,666 of record NZ_CAMLGT010000002.1, on the reverse strand, counting down.
TGTTTTATTACCTGCAATGGTTGCATAGAAATAACGGTTCTTCCCGTTTTGTGCTACGGTACCGCCATTGTTTCCCGGGCCTTTGGGCATTTTCAATTCAATTGTTTTACGCAGCTGGCGAACAGATTGTGCATTGCTGTTATTCAATACAATAAAAAAGCAAATCAGGGAACTTAGAACATATTTCATGTGCTCACGAATTAGGTTTAAAAATACAAAACAACAGTGCAGCACTGTGTTAAAAAATAAAGCCAAACAATTCCATCAGCAACGCAATGCTGATGTGTACCAGCAAGCCACCCCAGATGCTTTTGCTGTGATAAGAAATGCTGCCAAGGATCAAGCCGCCAAAGAAGCTGCTGACAGCTTCCATCATAGGTTTGCCAAGATGAATGGAGAAATAAAACAAAGCAACCGGCAAAATACATTGCCTGCCCATTACTTTGGCTAAAGCAATGATGAGAAAGCCACGAAAGAAAAATTCAATGGTAAAAAAATCGGAAGCATAAGCAATTTCAAACAGGAAGTAATGCAATGGATTTGCTTGCGCACCTAATTGCCGTTGAATAATTCCGGCTTTTGGATACACTGCAGCAAAATCGTTTTGCATAGATGCCCATAACAACAACGGCAGCATTATGCAGACTAAGAGTATGTAAATACGTAACGATTGTGTTTTTGCACTGCCGTATAGTCCGGATGTTCCTTCCAGCTTTTTATGCAGAAGTACAAGTATAATAAACGTAAGAATAACAGCGCCAGCCCAATCCATTGGTTGCAGAAATGCTTTGTGATAGACTGCACTTATACTTGCAGGAAGTAAGCTATGAAAAGGAGTAACTACCTTAAGTGCAAACACAACAGGGGCTATGAGTAAAACGAAGAGAAAACGCTTATTCCGGAAAAACGAAGTGCCACTTTCGATGAACATACCTGTACTGAAAAAGAAAAGAAACAGGATGCTGTACCAACTCAATGCCAGTGGAAAAGAAAGATTTCTGATCCACAATGGAAAATTGCTGTAGTAATTTACAAAGCAGGCAAGAGTAATGACCAAGAAACAGGCAACGTATTTTTTATACGATGCCGGCTGCAACAGATCGGTGTTAAGTGTGGTGATGAGTTTTCTCAAAATAGTATGTTAGCTCCCGTAAAATTCAGTTGATCAGTTATGCATTCAACTTCTGCCACAGAATATCTTTCAACTCTGTTAATCCCTGATTGGTAACAGCCGAAATAAATACATGTGGTACATTTTTCGGCAATTCTTTTGCAATGGCTGTTTTCAGCTCATCATCAAGCATATCACTTTTGCTGATGGCAATAATGAATTCTTTCTGCAGCATTTCAGGGTTGTATTCTTCCAGTTCGTTTAACAGAACTTCAAATTCCTTTTTATGATCGTTACTGTCTGCAGGTATCAGGAACAACAGCACGGCATTACGTTCAATGTGTCGCAGGAACCGATGCCCAAGTCCTTTGCCTTCTGCTGCGCCTTCAATAATTCCAGGCAGATCGGCAATACAAAAACTTTTTCCTTCACGATACTCTACCATACCCAGCTGTGGCACAAGTGTGGTAAATGCGTAATCAGCAATTTTTGGTTTGGCAGCAGTAATGGAAGACAGCAGGGTTGATTTTCCCGCATTGGGGAAACCTACCAAACCAACATCGGCCAGTACTTTTAGCTCCAGCAATTTCCAACCTTCAATACCCGGTTCACCGGGCTGTGCATGTTCAGGAACCTGGTTAGTAGGTGTTGCAAAATGACTGTTGCCCAAGCCGCCACGGCCACCACGCATGAACACAATTTCCTGTCCGTGTTCAAGAATTTCAGCTTCAATCTCCCCGGTTTCTTCATCACGGGCAATGGTACCAAGCGGTACTTCAATAACAATATCCTTTCCATCCCTGCCGGTTTTATTGTTATCGCCACCCGGAGCACCATCTTCAGCCAAAACGTTTTTGTAATAGCGGAGGTGAAGAAGAGTCCACAACTGGGAATTCCCACGCAGAATAATGTGAGCACCACGGCCACCATCGCCACCATCAGGTCCGCCTTTGGCCGTTAATTTATTACGCATAAAATGCTTGATGCCCGGGCCACCATGTCCGCTACGGCAAAACACCCGTATATAGTCAATAAAATTCTTTTCCATGCTGGCGGCAAAGATAGTTTTTTATAGGTGGAGGAGTGTGCCTCTGTTCAATTGAAATAAAAACCCCTCTCAGAAGGAGAGGGGTTGGGTAATTCAGGATATTTAATTTACCTCATAGAACCTAATTCTTAATAAGCTTTTGTATGTTTCTACCTTCTTTGGTAATTACTTCCAGTATGTAAGTGCCTGGCTGAAGTTTTTCAAGGTTATCCAGTACCACAATATTGTTTCCTGCCTGTAGGGTCATACGTTTGGTTGCAAGTGTTTGACCGGCAAGGCTGTTGATGCGGATCATTACCTCTTCTTTTTGCTGTACATCGATCTGCAGTTTAACATTGCTCACAAATGGATTTGGATAAGCAGTAAAGTTGCTGATGCGTGCATTGCCAAGGCGCAACGCTACAATTTTTGAATAGCTACTGTTGCCATCTGTATCCACTTGTTTAATACGGTAGTAGATTACAGCATTTGCTGAGCCAATTGCATCAACATAGCTGTAATACTGAGTAAAGCTGCTGTTACCATTTTTAGTTGCCACTTTATCTACAGCTTTAAAGTTGACAGCATCATCACTACGCTCAACAATAAAATGATCGTTGGTGATTTCAACAAGTGTTGACCAGTTTACTTCAGCATTAGTACCAGCTTTTTTCACTGTTACATCTCCAAACGATACAGGAAGCGAAGATTGTGCAGGGAATTCGCTTGATGCCAGGTCGGTTAAGTTAGAAAGATCAAGCACTTTGGTTGCCTGTACAGTTCCTGCACCGCCATTAGCAGTTGTTTGATCAATAAAATAAATACCATCGCCTGATGACAAATGCATAGAACCGGTTATTGTCCAGGCAATACCATTTACACTGCCGGAAAATACATTGCCACCGTTTTGTACCGTCCACCTGCGTGTAAGAGTAGTAGGGTTAGCAGTAGAATTTAATGTGTAAACATAAGTGTTGCCGCCACTGATATTAGCAAGCGCATACAGTGTATTGTTAGGGCCAAATGCAATATCACCATTCTGGAACTCAGAAGCTGAACCTGCACCGCTAAATGTAAGCGGAGTATTACCGTAGGTATTAACCTGATCAATAGCATTGCTGCCTCTTCCACGGAAAGAAGCAATATAAACGTTTGAAGAACCATCGCCTGCAACGATCCAGCCTATTCCGTTTTGATCAAACGCAAGGCGCACAAAACCGAGATCAGTGGTTGATGATCCGTTCATATCTATTGTACCAACATTTGTACTTGCACCACCTGAAGGGTTCAATGAATAAATGGTAATTGAACCGCCGTTTGAACTTGTGTTAGGCAGATAGTAAAGTCTTCCTTCGCCATCAGCAGCAGTTACCCGGCTTTTACCAAGCGCTGCCGTGCTGCTAACAGGATCTGCAATGCTTACAGGTCCGTTTATGATCACACCGGTAACAGGATTTACTTCATATGCCCTGATTGAACCCGAACCTGAAGTTGAATAAAGATTAGGAACAAACACGCTCACCGCTGCAGAAGCATTTGCAGTTTGTGAGCTGCGGCTTGCAATAACAGTAACCGTATAGCTTGTTTGATTATTGAATGTGATTGTTTTTGAAGCACTGTTACCACTTGGAATGACATAATCAACACCTGCAACACCAGGGCTTACCGACCATGTATAAGTGTAACTACCACCTCCAGGAAAGTTAGAAGGACTTGCTGTGAAGCTTGCAGTCCCACCTAAAACGACAGAACTGGATGCCGGTGAGACTGATACAGTTGGGGTAGGCGGAGGAGCTACATTTACTGTTACAATGGATGTTGTGCGGTTTGTCGATGACCTGATAACATTACAACTAACATAGTAAGTACCTGGATTTGCAAATGTGATACTCCTTGTTTGGCTACCACTTTGACCTGTGCTTGTAACAGAACCAGACAGCGTAACACCTGCAGCTACAGAACCAGGGTTAGAGGTGCCAGCAACTGTGGTAACAGACCATGAATAAGAATAGTTGTTGCCACTTCCGTTGTAGTTACTTGGGTCTGCTTCAAAACTAATACTGCTACCAGCAGTGATGTTTTGTGTACTTGAAGGATCAATGCTTAATGATTGTGCATGCAGTTTAAAACCTGCAGTGAGTAACAGGGTAACGAATGCAATAAAATACCTGAAACGTGTAGAATTTGTTTTCATGTTTTCTTTTTAATTGTGAATGATAGGTTCAGCAGTAGGATAGGCGGAAGGATGCGGCTAAACAGGAGGTATTAGAAAACAGAAATTTCTACAGGAAGTTTGGACAAAACAATGCAGAACCGTTTGCTGAAGCAAGCAGTCAAATGATTGCGGTAAAAAACGGCTTAAACAAAGGATGATGTATAGGTTGGGTGTCGAATAGGTGTTAACCCCTAATGAGTGCACAAAGTTATACGGCTATTTCAATTATGCAAATTTTATATATGTTTTTTTTATAATTAATTTTTTTCCCTAATTCGTAATTGTTTTATCAAAGTGAGGTTGTAATCGACAATTCTGTCGACTACAGTACCGTACCCAAAATAAGAGAGGTGAATTAATTTTCAGAAAATATTGAAAATTCGGAAAATGTTGCTTAGGTTTGTTTCATCATCGATCAATTTCGGTTATGAACAGCCTAGCCTACATCATTTACCTTTTTATTACTTACCTGGTTACAGTACATGTAGGGTTTCGGTTTTATAAAAACGGCAGGGTATATATTCTGAATCTGCTGAGTGGAGATGAGGAGTTGACCAATTTCATTAATCGCTTATTACTTGTAGGTTACTATTTGCTCAACCTTGGTTATGCTGCCATGATGATCAGCATGTGGGAACACATCAACAACTGGCTTCACTTGTTTATCAGCATTTGTACAATGACCGGTCGTATAATGCTTACGCTTGCACTTATTCACTTTCTGAATATGACTGTGATCTATTTCATCAGCCGGAAAAAACAATCTTCCTTTATAACAAAAAATAAACGATCATGAACACGTCTTTTAACTTCGCAGCTTATCTCATTTATCTGCCAGTAGTTATTTTTCTTACCTGGTATGTTGCCTATGTGCTGTTTAAAAACAGCCGCTCATTTATGCTTGATATTTTTCATGGTAAAGAAGAAATAGCCACATCCACCAATACGTTGTTTAAAACAGGGTTCTATTTGCTCAACCTTGGTTTTGCATTAGTGATCATGGAGATCACTACTACCATTCTTAACGGACAAACAATGCTGGAGATATTGAGTTATAAAATAGGTGGCTTCAGTATTTATTTAGGATTGATGTTGTTCTTTAATCTTTATCTCTTCTTTCGTGGAAGAAGAATAGCAAAAGAAAGAAGCCGCATAGCCGACATTGTAAAAAATGCTGAACAAAGACACGACCGCAGTTAATAGGCAAAAGGCCCTTCGTTTATACCGGAGGGTCTTTTTTATTTATCCTTCAATTTGTTCCAGTTCTCATATAATTTTTCCTGGGCAGGTCTGATAGCAGGTACTTCACGCAAGGGTTCACATGCTTCCCATTCCGTTTGCATCTCCTGTGGCAATAATTGATACAGCTGCGTTCCTTTTGTTTTCCACTCAAGCATTTCGTCACTTACTTCCTTTATTTTTTTTGCCGGGTTGCCTACTATTAAGCTTCTGTTTTCAAATGCAGCGCCTTCTTTTACAAAACTAAGTGCACCGATAATGCACTCATCACCTATTATTACATTATCCATGATCACACAGTTCATACCTATCAAACTATTGCGACCGATAGTTGCTCCATGTATGATTGCACCATGACCTATATGTGCACCCTCTTTCAACAAAACAGTAACACCGGGAAACATGTGTATGGTACAGTTCTCCTGCACATTGCAGCCGTCTTCCAATACAATGCCTCCCCAGTCGCCACGCAATGCAGCACCGGGACCAATATAACAATGCTTACCAATAATTACATTGCCCGTTACTGCAGCCTGCGGATGAACAAATGAGGTTTCGTGTACAACAGGAATGAAGTGTTTGAATTTGTAGATCATACCAATGCTTTTCCGGTTCTGTAACAGGTTCCTTTAAACTGTGCCACCAAATGATCTTTTTGATTATAAATGGCGATATGGTACAAACCTGTTGAGCGTCCGTTGTGAAGTTCCTTTGCCTCAGCTGTTAATACATCACCGGGATGAACAGGCTTTATAAAGTTGATGGATGTATCAAGCGCAACCGACAAATTGTTCCGGTTATTACAGGCAAAGGCAAAAGCACTATCGCCCAATGAAAAGGCAATGCCGCCATGTACAATACCAAACCCGTTGAGCATTTCTTCCCGAACGGTCATTTTAATTTTACTATAACCTTCTTTTACTTCAACAATTTCAATACCCAGCCATTGACTAAACTGATCGTGCAGCATCATGTGCTCTACTACTTCTTTTGGAGACGGCATAATTATTTATTTAAGATTCAATTAAACTGGTTTCTTTTTTAATGGAAGTAATAGCACGGAACAGCTTATCAAGGTCGGCCTGCGTGTTGAATGCATTCAATGAATAGCGGATATAAGTATCGTTGCCATGTCTTGATACCGGTATCTCAATTTTGTAGTCGTTGAACAAATGTTTCTGGAGTTTCTCAGGCTCACTTGTTTTTATTTTGGCACTCAATAATTGACCGATAAACTCATCAGTAACAGGAGCCAATGGTTTTGTTTGAAACAGATCACAAAACGTATCGGCATTATCCTGTGTTAGTTTGCGGTAATGTGCTGCTACATTTACCCAATCATATTTTTCCATAAACGCAATAGCATCAGGTATAGTTAAGAAAGCAGAAAAATCACGGGTGCCCTGCATCTGGTGGTAATCGAGAAATTGTGAATGTGAGGGAAACAAAGCGTTGTAACCCCAGCTTACAATTAAAGGATCGAACAGTGGTTGCAATTCTTTTTTTACATAAAGGAAAGAGCTGCCTTTTGCTGTCATCATCCATTTATGACAGGCACCGGTATAAATATCTGCCTGTAGTTTTTGAAGATCAACTTCCACCTGGCCCGGTGCATGCGCACCATCCACAAAAGTGAGCAAGCCATGTTCTTTTGCTTTTGCACAAATTTCTTCAACCGGTAAACGTAAACCGGTACTGCTGGTAAGATGACTGAGAAAAACCATTTTTGTTTTTGCTGTAAGCCCTTTAAAAAACTGCTCAACAAAATCTTCTTTACTTGTTAGTGGTAAATGAACAGGTTGTTGTTTGTACACTGCTCCTGATTTTTCACAATAGTATTTCCATGTTCGGTCGCAGGCCCCATACTCAAGGTTAGTGGTCAGGATTTCATCGCCAGCCTGGAGCTTTAAACTCTTGGCAATAATATTTACTGCGTAAGAAGGATTGGTAACAAATACAACATCATCCTGATGGCAGTTGATGTAGGTGCCCAATGCTTTTCTTGATTGTTCAAGATACTTAGGGCCTGTTACAGTAATAAATTGTACTGCTTCCTGCTCCAGCTCAAGTTGGTATTGCTGGTAACGTTCAAAAACGGGTTTTACACAGGCACCAAATGAACCAAAGTTGAGATAGGTAATATCTTTCCTGATAAGAAAATGTTGCGAAAGGTCTTGCATAAAATAAGTTATGATAAGAAATGATGTTTTGAATGGCAAACGAAATTCAGCAAATTCCTTTGTTTTTCAACGGAATTCACAAATCCCCAGGGGGGAAAAATAAGTAGAAACAGTTAATAATCACTAAGTAATTTGTGAAAACATGTAGTGCATATTTGAATGTGTAATAGCTGCTTGTACTATAAGTGAAACTGATTAGGCAAATTACTTTTACCTCTTAAAGAATCAGGTATTCTTTTTAATCATTATTCCAATCTCGTATCCAATGAAGAAGCTATTTGTTTTTTTTCTGTGCATACATGTGCTTGCTTTACAGGCACAGGTAGGTATTGGCACCACATCTCCTACTTCTACACTTGATGTAAGAGGGTCGCTTGCATTAAACTACCGGTCATTTACTTCATCTACCACAGCTGCATCAACCGATAACAACCTGTTGTTTACAGGCTCATCTGCAGCAACTGTTACGTTGCCCGATGCTGCCGCATGTGCCGGCCGTGTATACACTATAAAAAATGCAAGCACAACAGCACCATTGCCTGTGTTAACTGTAGCAACAACTTCATCACAAACCATTGATGGCAGCAGCGTACAATTATTGAGTACTTCAAGATCTGTTATTACTGTTGTGAGTGATGGGGCTAACTGGTCTGTTACAAATTCAGGTATTGTAAAAGCAAGAAACAATTTTGTGCTGGTGCAATCGCTTTCCGATCTGCCTGCACCTGTATCTGGTATTATTACCTTGGCAGCAGGAACTACATATGAAATAAACGGAACCATTTCAATAGCAAGCAAGATCAACCTGAATGGCTGTTACCTGATTGGCAAGGATGCAAATAATGACAAATTGATTTACACTCCCGGCAGCGGTGAACTATTTACCGGAACAAAAGGCGGCACCATTAAAACACTCACACTCGCTGCTATAAGTACCGGTTCAAAACTTTTTAACCTTGAACTTGCTGCAACAGAAAACCTGATCATGCGTGACAATGTAATTGCAAATTGCAAAGATGTAGGTCTTATAAAAGGAGGGTACATTGTGTTTTGCAGTGTTATTAATTTTTCAGGAAACACCAATGGTATTACTTACCAGGATATCAACCATTTGCTGCTTGATAATATGGCTTGGTTTTCCACAAACTATAACACCTTTGAAAAATTTGTCGGCACTTTTTCGATGATTGAAAAGCTGGGTGGTTTTAGTCATGGTGTAAGTGCTAACTCAGCTATTGAAATGGATATATCCGGAATTGTAAATATTACGGACGCTGCCACATTTAAAAATACAGCCATGATGGGGACAGCAACAAGAGTAAACGGTACATTCTCCGGCAAGTGGGAAGTGGAATGCCCGGGTATTACAACAGAGAAGGATGATGTGGCTACAGGGAATGTTTATCTTACAGCTGCTGTTGCAACCACTTTTTCGGGAGTGAACACACCAACAAAAGTGCTGGGTACCACAACCGGTGTTGGTTTGTTCAGGGTTAGTTCATCAGCCAACAATCGTTTAGTGTATGATGGTATTAAAACCCGTCGTTTTTCTGTTGTTGCATCGGTAAGTGTTACATCACAATCGGCCAACAAGTATTTCTCGTTTTATATTTATAAAAATGGGGTAAAACTTCCGGAATCGGAGCAGGCAATGCGTTTATCAACCGGGGTAGATAAAGGCTCACTTACTATTACTTGTACGGTGCAGCTTTCAACCAACGATTACATTGAAATATGGGCAGCGAATACATCTGATGGCAGCAGCATGACTGTTGAAACCATGAACCTTACCATTAAATAATCAGTGATCAATCGTTTAAATCTTATGAAGAAAACAATCTGCTTTTTTCTGTTTTTCTATGTATTGGTTACACAGGCCCAGGTTGATGTTACCAACAACGGTACCTTATATATTGGCAGTAACACAGATATTTTTTCTGCAAACGGCAACTTTACCAATGCATCTTCGGCATCACTGACAAATAACGGGAAGATGTACATGAAGCAGAACTTTACCAACAACCAGTCGGCAACACCGGTTGGTACTGGCGAACTGATAATGGATGGAATTGTTACGCAATATCTCTCAACAACAAGTAATTCGCCGTTGTATAAACTTACCATCAATAAAGCTTCGGGGTTAGCCACACTTTCTTCAGCAGTTACTATAAACAATACATTGAGTTTGTCTGCAGGAAAATTGTCGATCAGTAATTACGATCTTACGATTGCCAACAGCGCTTCTATAACAGGTGCTGGTACTGACAAATATGTGATGGCTACAGGTACAGGTGTTTTGAAACAGCAAGTGGCAGGCAATGATTCAAAATTATTTCCTGTAGGTTTAGCGAGTGCTTACACACCTGTAACTGTTTCCCTTTCTTTGTTGTCAACAACAGATGTGTTTCATGTGCGCATGCTGCCCGCTGTATATGCAAACGGCACCAGTGGCAGTGTGATGAATTCAAATGCTGTGAATGCAACCTGGATGGTTTCTGAAGCTGTGAATGGTGGTTCAAATGCCACACTTACTGTACAATGGCCTGGCTCGCTTGAATTGACTGGCTTTAACCGCATCTTCAGCAGGCTTGCACATTTTTCACCTTTATCGTGGGATTATGGATTACTGAATATTATTGCAACAGGCACAAACCCATATTCTGTTTCACGTGCTGGTTTCACCAGTTTTTCTCCCTTTGCTGTTTCTATGCTCATGGCTATTTTACCTGCAGGTGAACTTGAGCTTACAGCAAAAAATAAAGGAGAGGATAATATTGTAAGCTGGTCTGCAACTTCGGAAGTAAATTGTTCTCATTATACAGTAGAAGCATCATTGAATGGCGTTGATTTTACCGAAGTGGGAAGAGTGAATGCAACCGGCAACACTAACAGCAGCACGGCTTATAATTTTGTTCACCATGGTGTCAGCAGCAATTCTTATTACTACAGGATTAAACAAGCCGATCTTGATGGTAAATCAGCATATTCAAAAATCGTAAGGGTAAACATGGCTGCTTTTGCTGCAGCAACACTTTATCCCAATCCGGTGAAAGATAAAACAACGATCAGCTTTACTCTTCTTCAATCATCTTTTGTTGAAGTAAATGTATTGAATGCAGCAGGGTCGGTTGTTCATACAACTAACCAACGGTTTACAAAAGGAGAACAGCAGTTAACCCTTGATTTGAACAGGCTTTTACCTGGTACTTATATTTTGCAGTTGAAAGATGAAATGAATCATGTACAAAGCTTCCGCTTTATTAAAATAAACTAGAACTACTTGCTTACCCCTGATGACAGGCCCGTTGCAATCTTGTGGCGGGCTTTTTTATTTACCATTGAACCTTGGTGAACGTTTTTCTAAAAAAGCTGTAATGCCTTCCTGGTAATCTTCTGTTGCAGCAGCTTTTTGTTGAAACTGATCTTCCACCTCCAACTGTTCTTCCCATGAATTATTGAATGAATAATTCAGTACATGTTTTGTGTAGGCCAAACCTTTGGTAGGCATGGTTGCCAATGTTTGTGCGATCTTTTTACTCTCTTCTTCAAAAATGATGTCGGGCATTATTTTATAGATCATACCCAACTTTTCTGCTTCTGCAGCTGAAACTTTATCACCCGTCATCATTAATGCACTTGCTTTTTGCCAGCCAACCAATCGTGGTAAGGTGAATGTGCCACCACTGTCGGGTATCAAACCAATTTTTGAAAATGCCTGGATGAAAGAGGCTGATTCTGCAGCGACAACAATATCACAACACAACGCAATGTTGGCACCTGCTCCTGCCGCAACACCATTTACAGCTGCAATAACCGGCTTCGGCAGGTTGCGTATCCGTTTAACAATCGGGTTATAGTGTTCGGATAAGATCTGTGCCAGTTCGATTTTGTGTTCACCTACTAATTCACCAATATCCTGTCCCGCACAAAAAGCTTTGCCTGCACCGGTAATGTACACACAACGTACTTCGTGCAGCGATGCACATTCGTCGAGTTTATTTTGCAGCAACAACGCCATTTCACGATTGAAGGAATTGAATTTATCCGGACGGTTCAACGTGATGTAAGCGATGGCGTTTCTTATTTCGAATAAGATAGATGGCATAAAGCAACAGTTAAAAATGATGAAACGAAATTACACATCAAAGCTCTTGATGTTTTTATGCTTTAGAAAATAATTGTTCACCATGTCGTAATCATGATTAGGAGCCCCCACCCGGTAAATGTAAACAGCTTCATTATTTTCTTTTACTGTTTTCATACAACGGTAGTTGATGTCATGTGAAGCAAAAAAGGCTTCAAGCTCTGTTTTAAATGTATCGCTTGTATCGCTGGTTCTTACTTTGTAATCTTTTACTTTATGTAAACGGTTGATGAAACGTTGCACAGGCTCCAGTACAAACAAAGCAACCACCACCATACTGCTCACCACAAATGCCAATGGATAGTTATGATAACCAATAGCCATACCCAATGCAGCTGTGATCCAGATAAGTGCGGCTGTCGTTAACCCATTTACCGAAATGCCTTCTTTAAAAATGACACCTGCACCAATAAAACCAATACCAGTTACAATATTACTGGCAATACGATCGGGGCTTACGTTATTGCTTTCTTTTGAAAGAATGGTGTACAAACAGGAGCCCACACAAATAAAGATCATGGTACGAAAACCTGCAGGTTTGCTACGGAACTCACGTTCTAAGCCAATGACTGCACCAATGATGAATGCGATAGACACCTGTGCGGCTTCTTCTAAATAGATGGTAATATCCATAAGCTATATCCTTAAAACAAGCAACAAGTTAGTGAATGTAAAAGAACAATGCAGAGATATACTAACATAAATACATAACCCTGTTTTCGAAAATGATTTTTGTGCCGTTAGGCACTTATGGTGGGTAGCATTATATGCGCAATACAGCAAGCGTTCCTATCGGAACGCATCGTGTTATGTTTGGGTCCTACCTATCAGGCGTTCCTACGGAACGAAGAACAGATATTCACACATAAAAAAGGCCATCGTTAACCGATGGCCTTTTTTATGCAATTAGTAATGATTAAACATATTTTGTAACACCCGGAACTGCAACAGGGTAATAACCATCATCATTTGGTAAGATTGGTGGTGCTGCATCCCAATCGTATTTCTTTGGCTGCAGATCGAGATTAGAAGCAAGTACTTTATCCCACTCCAGCAGTTGGCCGGAGTAAGTGGCCATACGACCCATGATAGCTGTAAGCGTACTCTTTGCACCAATCTCCGCATCAGCAAATTTGTATTCGCCTTTGGCAATGGCTGCAAACAGTTCATCATGCTCGTTCTGGTAAGGATTGTTTTCGCCTTTTTTATCGAACTGATAAACAGGTTTACCTTTTGCATCTAAGATCGTTGCTGCATCGCCTTTAATGCTTCCTTTTGTACCAATGATCAATTCATCCACACGACTCATCGTACCGGGAATATGACGGCACTGACTGTTCAACACCGAACCATCTGCATAGGTAAACTCAACAAAGTGGTGATCGAAGATTTCACCATGATCTTTTCCTTTACGTACCTGGCGGCCACCCATACCTTGTGCTTTCACCGGATACGCATCTTTAAACCAGTTCACCACGTCAATATTATGAATGTGCTGCTCCACAATATGATCGCCGCAAAGCCAGTTGAAATAATACCAGTTACGCATCTGGTATTCCATTTCTGTTTGTCCGTATTTGCGTTTGTTCACCCACACGCCATCGTTGTTCCACCAGGCTTGTGCAGAAGTAATATCGCCGATTAAATTTTTACGTTTGAATAACTCACGGTAAGAGTTTTGATAACGGCGTTGCAGACCAACAACCACGTTTAGTTTTTTCTGTTTTGCTTTTTCAGCAGCATCCAGTACACGGCGGATACCAACGGGGTCGGTTGCTACCGGCTTTTCCATGAACACATGCTTGCCCTTGTTCACCGCTTCTTCAAAATGAATGGGACGGAAACCGGGAGGTGTGGTTAAGATCACCACATCGGCCAATGCAATGGCTTTGGCGTATCCATCAAATCCAACAAACTTATTTTCTTCCGGCACATCTACTTTCGATTTTACAGAAGAGCCGGAACCATCGTCGCTCATCAGGCGTTTATAACAGGTGTCGAGCTTATCACGAAATGCATCGGCCATTGCCACCAGCTTTACATTTTGTTTGCTCAACAATGCCTGTGTGGCTGCACCGGTACCACGGCCACCACAACCAACCAAGGCAATTTTAATAACGCCTTCGGCACCTGAAAAGAAATTAGCTTTTGACAGTAGCGGACTCATGATAAGACCGCCGGCAAGCAGCGAAGAAGTTTTTACAAACTCCCTGCGTGAATTGTTATCGTTGTTCATGTTTATGGTTTAGATATTTGTTGTTTTATTTTTTGCCAATCAGCTATGTAATACTCGAAGCATTCGTACCTCGTACTTCTTATTTCTTATTTTCCTATCAGAGATCTTCCCCAAGATACTTCTGAAAAAATGCTTCTGCTTCCTCTGCTGTTGGTTGCTTCAATGGACGAATAATGCGGAAGCCGATAAACGGTGCATCTGCATTCCACCATTTACTCTTTGGTATCTGTGGATCACGGCGGTTCCAAACAGGATCAGATTTTGTTCTGTTGGCACTACGCAATTCTTTTGCTTCATCCTGGTACGTACCACCCTTCACCGTTCTTGGGTAACGATTTGTTGGTTCAATCAATGGATTCTTTGCTTTATCGCCAATGGTTGTAAAGTATGTTTCGCTGTATTGATCCAACACCCATTCACCCACATTGCCCAGCATATCATACAAGCCCCAGGCATTGGGTTGTTTCTCACCTACTTTATGATAACGGTTGTCGCTGTTTGTTTTAAACCATGCATACTTGTCTAATTCTTTTGCATCGTTACCAAACGGGTAAACAGTTGTTGCACCTGCACGGCAGGCATATTCCCATTCGGCTTCTGTGGGTAAACGAAAGAAGATACCGGTTTTTTTATACAGCCATTTGCAATACATGAGTGCACCGTATTGCTGCATACTGTTGGCTGGGAAGCCGCCTGCTTTGCCCATGCCCAATGTCATATCAATATAAGGCGAGCTGGGTCTTGTTACGGCATCCACACTTGTATTTTGACTGATGCTTTCATCGAGAAAAAATGCATTGAACTCATCATAGGTTACTTCATAGGCGCCCATCCAGAAAGCATCCACGCTTACTTCACGCTGCGGTGTTTCATCGGCTTCTTTTTGTTTATCGGCATCAGCACTGCCCATCTTAAATGTACCTGCGGGGATAGCCACCATTTTACTTTGCAGGTTACTGGAAGGGATCGCTTGCAGATAAGTACGGAACGAAGTATCGGTCGATTGAGCGTTTGCTCCCACGGCACTAAGCAAGCAAAAAAGCGAAAGAAGATTTTTCTTGTTCATAATAGTGAAGATGGAAATTACTGAAACTAAGCGTATCACTTGTTAGTGAAATGTGAATGCCGCTGATTTTTTAATGCGAAACCGTTTGCGCAAATCAAAAATCGTTTCACGATTGTTGCAGAGGATCATTAAATTGAGAACCCAAATACATTTTATGCAACGCAGACAATTTCTTCAGCAATCGGTATTAGCAGGAGCAGCGGCTGTCACGGGTACAACAGCAATGGCAGGAACAGATCAGTCAAAACTCATTGCAGAAAAACCATTTCAACTCGATTATGCTTTTCATGCTGGTATGTTTAAAAACAATGCGGGTGATAGTTTTCTCGATCAGATCCGTTGGGCATACGATCAGGGTTTCCGCAGTATTGAAGACAATGGCATGATGAGCCGTAGTGCAGATGAGCAAAAAAAGATCGGTGATCTGTTGGCGAAGCTGGGCATGCGCATGGGAGTGTTTGTCATTACTTCCGATAACTGGCATTGGATTACATCGCTCACCAGCGGTAAGCAGGAGTGGATTGATAAGATGGAGAAAGACTGCAGAACAGCTGTTGAAGTAGCCAAACGTTGCAACGCCAAATGGTTAACGGTTGTGCCTGGTAATTATGATCGTCGTTTATCGCATGAAATGCAAACAGCGAATGTCATTTCTGCTTTGCGTAAAGGTGCTGCCATTCTTGAACCGCATGGTTTGGTAATGGTGCTGGAAGCATTGAGCGATAATAATGATCTGTTTTTACGTGGTACCGATCAAACCTATATGATCTGCAAAGCAGTGAACAGTCCGTCGTGCAAGTTTTTGTTTGATATGTACCACATGCAACGGAATGAAGGCAACATCATCGCATCGATTGATCGGGTGTGGGAAGAAACCGGTTATTTCCAGATTGGTGATAACCCCGGCCGTAAAGAACCCGGCACCGGTGAAATGAATTACAAGAATATCTTCAAGCATATTCACAAGAAAGGGTACAAAGGTATTTTAGGTATGGAGCATGGCAATGCGTTACCGGGTAAAGAAGGAGAGATGGCCTTGATTAAAGCGTATCGTGATGCAGACAGCTTCTGATGATTGCAGATTTCAGATTGGCGATTTTAGATTTGCCTGATGTGTTGAAATTTAAATCTGCAATCGCAAATCACAAATCTAAAATCCTCAATGGCATTTGAAGTAATCGAACGGCTCTTTGCAATCATCGCATTGATACAATGCTTTGCAGGCTGTTGATCCAAACTCACTGATGCGGTGAGTGTGATAGGAATTGCAGTGTGGACATTGTACCGCTTCATTTGCTGCAAACAGTTTGTCGTTACACACTTGTTGTTTTGGATTTGGAGGAGCGATGCCGTATTGTTTCAGTTTTTCTTTTCCTGCTTCTGTCATCCAATCAGTCGTCCATGCAGGCGATAGAACTGAAGTAACTTTTACAGTTTTATATCCCTGCTCGGCTAAGGCAAGACGAATATTCATTGCAATCATATCCATTGCCGGGCAACCGGTGTAAGTAGGAGTGATGATCACTTCCACCTCGCTTCCATTTATTTGTACTTCACGAACAATTCCCAAATCAAGTACCGTTAACACAGGAACCTCCGGATCAACTACTGTTGAAAGTATCGACCAGATTTTTTGTTCTGAAGCAGAAGTATCGATATGTAGTTGTTCATTGTTCATATTGCTGAATAGCTCCTCCCTTTAGGGAGGCGGGGGAGGGTTTTACCACTTTACTCCCGGATAGGTACGTTGCAGGTATTGTAATTCGGTTAAGATATAACCCAGCTGTTCGGTATGAACACCTTTCTTGCCACCCGACTGCATAAATACATTTTGCGGTACCGGCAATTTTGCTTCATCAAACACAGCGGTTACTTTTTCTGTCCATGTTTGTTTGATGGCTTCCGGATCAATACCCATTGCTGTTTCGTAATCGGCTGGCTCAAATAGTTCGCTGCAGTAACGCCACAATTCATCAATGGCATGCAACATGCGTTGATGACTTTCATCTGTACCATCACCCAAACGAATAACCCATTCGCTGCTCCAGCGTACATGATAGGTTGTTTCTTTGATGGCTTTTGTGGCGATGGCAGCTAACTGTTCATCGCTATGTTGCTGCAGTTGCTGAAACAACAGCAATTGATATTGACTGAAAAAATATTGCCGTAAAATGGTTTGTCCCCAATCGCCGTTCTGCTGCTCAACCAAGAGTAAATTTTTGAATTCCCGTTCAGTACGTAAGTACGCTAATGAATCTTCCGTTGAACCATCATTCTTTAAAGCAGCAGCGTATTGATAAAAATTTCTTGCCTGTCCTAAAAGGTCTAATGAAATATTGGTGATGGCAATATCCTGTTCCAATATTGGTCCATGCCCACACCACTCGCTATTCCTTTGCGAAAGGATCAGTGTTGTATCTGCAAGATGAAGTGTATAGTCGATTAAAGAATTATTCATTGAAAAATTATCAATTAAGCTCACATATGCTTCACCTCATCAGGCAAATCATAAAAAGTAGGGTGACGATATACTTTATCATTTGCAGGATCGTATAAACTTTCTGCTTCATCCGGGTTACTCGCATGAATGTATTTGCTTTCCACCACCCAAATGCTTACACCTTCCATGCGGCGTGTATACACATCACGTGCATTTTCAATGGCCATTTGTGCATCAGCCGCTTTTAAACTACCCACATGTTTATGATCGAGACCTTGCTTGCTGCGGATAAACACTTCCCATAAAGGCCATGCAGCAGAATCGGCTTGTGTTTGATAATTACTGCCTCCTCCTTTTTCTTCAGGAATATCGCCGTAGTAAAATTTTCTTATCTGAAAGTTCATAATTGATTGTTGTGATTAAGCGGCTGCTAAATTATCTTTTGCTGCTTTTATCTTTTGTTTTTCTGCATGTGCTGCTGCAGCTTCACGCACCCATCTGCCTTCTTCGTGTGCTTTGCGGCGTGCATCCAAACGTTGTTTGTTGCAGGGGCCGTTTCCTTTTACCACATTCCAGAATTCGTTCCAGTCAATTTCACCGAAATCGTAATGACCACGTGCTTCATTCCATTTCAAATGCGGATCGGGTAGGGTCATACCTAATAATTTCACCTGCTCCACACACATATCTACAAACTGCTGGCGCAGCTCGTCGTTTGTTTTGCGTTTGATCTTCCACTTCATGCTTTGATCGCTGTTGGTACTTTCGCTATCCTTTGGTCCAAACATCATGAGGCTGGGCCACCACCATCTGTTGATGGCATCCTGGCACATCGCCTTTTGTTCAGGCGTTCCTTTCGATAACACGAGCAACGATTCAAATCCCTGACGTTGATGAAAACTTTCTTCTTTGCAAATACGCACCATCGCTCTGGCGTAAGGTCCATAACTGGTGCGGCACAACATTACCTGGTTGAGGATGGCAGCACCGTCTACCAACCAGCCAATGGCGCCCATATCGGCCCATGTAAGTGTGGGATAATTGAAAATAGAAGAGTATTTGGCTTTGCCGCTGTGCAGATCGTCGATCATTTGTTCACGGCTCATGCCCAATGTTTCGGCAGCACAATAGAGGTATAAACCATGACCGGCTTCGTCCTGCACCTTGGCCATTAAAATAGCTTTGCGTTTGAGTGAAGGTGCACGGCTGATCCAATTGCCTTCGGGCAACATGCCTACTATTTCGCTGTGTGCGTGCTGGCTGATCTGTCGAAGATTGGTTTTGCGATAAGCTTCGGGCATCCAATCCTTAGGCTCAATCTTTACCTCTTCGTCAATCTTTCGTTGAAACGTATTTTCTAAATCATGTACTGACATAACACTTCCGTTGGGTCACAAATTTAACAAGAACTAACGTGTGTTTGTGACTTTTGTTTAAAGTTTGTCTGTACCGATAAATCTCATGCAAAAATGTGAGCGCTTACTTCACATCAAAATCAACCGTTACCTTTTCGGTAAGCGGGTGGCTTTGGCAGGTCAGGATATAACCTTGCTCAATTTCTTCCTGTTCCAATCCCCAATGAACATCCATTTTTACTTCACCTTCCAGCAACTTGGCCTTACAGGTGCAGCACACACCACCTTTGCAGGCGTAAGGCACATCAGCACCTTGCTGCATAGCTGCATCCAGAATGGTTGTATCGCTGTTGATTGGAATACTGAAATCAAAAGTTCGCCCATCCAGTTTAATACTAATATTACTTTGTGGTCCGCTAGTGATTAACGACTCACGACTCACAGCTGCCGGCTTCTTTTGTCCCGGCGTAGTAAACAACTCAAAATGAATTTTCTTTTCAGCTATTCCTTTCTCTTCAAGAAATTCTTTAACGGAAAAGATCATCTCTTCCGGTCCGCAAATGAAAAATTCATCGGTTGTTTCAAGAGTCAGCAGTTTTTGAAACAGCTGGCTGCATTTATCTTTTGTGATTCGTCCAAAATTAATATCTGCATCCGTTTTTTCCCGACTGAGAATATGAATAAGGTTAAACCGGTTTATGTATTTATTCTTCAATCCTTCCAGTTCCTCAAAAAAAATGATTGAAGCACGGGTTTTATTTCCATACACCAGCGTAAATGAACTTTGCGGCTCAGTGGCCAATGTGGTTTTGATGATGGAAAGAAGGGGAGTGATGCCGCTGCCTGCTGCAAAGCCCACATAATTTTTTTTGTTGGTAGCAGCAAGAGTTGTGTAAAAACGACCAATAGGAGGCATTACTTCCAACACATCATTCTGGTGCAATTGCTCATTTGCAAATAAAGAAAATACACCCCCTTCTACTTTTTTGATGGCTACTTTCAGCTGCTGTTCCAAAGGACTGCTGCAAATAGAATAAGTGCGTCTTACTTCTTCGCCATTAATCGTAGTGCGCATAGTAAGACTTTGTCCCTGTGTAAACTGAAATGTTTCTTTTAATTCATCAGGTATTGCAAAAAGAACCGAAACGCAATCGTTCGTTTCTTTCTTTACTTCTTTTACAGTTAACGGGTGAAAATGAATAGACATACAGCAATCAAAAAAGTTATTCTTAAAGCAAGGTTAAGCAGGTTTCAGCTTTCAATAAGAAAAAAAACTCCTCCTGCGCCTTTTGTTACAAATTTAAAAGGCACAAACAAACAGGAAAAGGTATTTCATTGGTAAATCAGCTGTTAATGTGAGAAAGCAAATGCAAATCAGACTTACTTGCGTAACCCATCGATCATGATCATGACCATATTGTCTTCCAGCTCAGCACCACTGATCTTGGCAGTGGAACGATGCCAGCTTTCAATACCTGTCACAGAATGCAGCAGGATCACAACAGCTGTCGGGGCATCAATTTTTTTGATCTCGCCCTTTTTAATTCCATCTTCAATAATAGCAGCAAAACGCTTACGGTAGTTGCGGCGTTGCGTGTGGAAGTTTGAACGGTAAGGTTCATCGAGATGTTTCCATTCTCTGTCGCTTACCATTACTTCTTCGTAGTTATCAACCATACTCTGAATATGGAAGCGAAGCAGTGTTTCGATCTTTTTGATCGGCGACAGACTGCCACTCTCAATTTCATCGAGATGGAGATTAAAACGATTGGCTACATTAAAACATACCGACTCCAGAATCTCATTCTTTGAGCGGATGTGATTGTACAAGCTGGCGGCTTCAATTCCCAGGTTTTCAGCCAGGTCTCGCATACTGGCTGCGCCAAAACCTTTTTCCCTGAACAGGGCTGCGCCGGCTTTAACAATGAGGTCTTTGCGGTTGCCATTCTTTGGCACTTTCAGTTTTCCCATGAACCAAATGTACTTTGTTTTGCGTAAAATACCGTTATGTGGGTATAGGAACGAATAAGAAGAAATGATAGTTTTGGATGGTAAACCACTTAACATGAAAAAGAAACTTTTCTTCCTCGCCCTGATCTGCGGAGTATTCCTGGCAATGGCTCCCACTGCTGTAAAAGCTCAAAGTGATTATTATTATTACGAGAGCATTTCAAACCCCAGCAAAACCATCAATTTTCTCATTGGTGTTTATGTTACAAAAAACGAATACATCACCCGTGATGATGGTACCGGTTATACCAAAATGCGTATGGCGGTAATTAACCAGGAGGGTGCCGATCCTTTCAAATGGAACGACTACAAGATCTACATCAAGCTCAAGAACAACGAGATGTTCTACAACTACACTACCCAGGCAAAAGATGGCGACCTCTCTTGCAACTGGACAGTGAGTGCCG
The DNA here is from genome assembly GCF_946479605.1 of uncultured Lacibacter sp. The sequence continues at coordinate 15,236 of NZ_CAMLGT010000002.1, read as the reverse complement.
GCCAAAACCACATCCAGTACATTTGTTTTGACAAGGCTTTTGACATTAACCAGATCGACCAGATATGGTTGGGTATGAGCGATAACAAGTTCTTTGACCTTGTACGCAGCGACAAAAAATAAAACGGGCTTTATATTCGCAAGCGCCTTCCCCAGGAAGGCGCTTTTTTTATGTGCTTTTTCGTGGTTAAGCCCTCAGCCATTACCTTTGTCGGCGTCCGCAAAAAAGCGGTACAATTAAAAACAAACCCTCTTATGTCTTTAGTAGTTGTGGGCTCTATGGCCTTTGATGCAATTGAAACTCCTTTCGGTAAAAGCGATAAAATCATTGGCGGTGCAGCTACCTATATTGCCTGGAGCGCTTCGAATTTTGCCCATCCTATCAAACAACTTTCCGTTGTGGGTGGCGATTTTCCGAGAGAAGAATTGCAGGCGCTTGAAGCCCGTGGCGTAGTAACAGAAGGTGTGGAGATCAGGGAAAACGAAAAATCATTTTTCTGGAGCGGCCGCTATCATTTGGATATGAACACCCGTGATACCCTGGACACACAATTGAATGTGCTGGCAAATTTCAACCCGGTTGTGCCCGATAGCTACCAGGATTGCGAATTTCTGATGCTGGGCAACCTTGTTCCGGCGGTACAACACGCTGTCATCAATCAGCTGAAGAACAAACCCAAGCTGGTGGTGCTCGATACCATGAACTTCTGGATGGAAACAGCCATGGAAGACCTGGAAAAAGTGCTGAGCAAGGTGGATGTGCTGATGGTGAACGATAGCGAGGCACGCCAGCTGAGTGCACAATACTCATTGGTAAAAGCAGCGAAGGTGATCATGAACATGGGCCCGAAATACCTTGTTATTAAAAAAGGCGAACACGGTGCATTGCTGTTTCATGAGGACAAGGTTTTCTTTGCTCCGGCACTACCATTGGAAGATGTGTTTGACCCCACAGGTGCCGGCGATACATTTGCCGGTGGTTTTATTGGGCATATAGCCAAAACAAAAGACATCAGTTTCGATAATATGAAAACGGCTATTATCGTTGGTAGCGCCATGGCCAGTTTCTGTGTAGAAAAATTTGGCACCACACGTTTGAAAGAAATTTCAAAAGAAGATATTGATGCACGTATTGAACAGTTTGTGCAGCTGGTGAGTTTTGATATTGAGTTGGTGTGATAAAAAATAATGTTATGTAAAATGCCCCGCAACTGCGGGGCATTTTAGTTTATTCGAGTTAATCAAATCTTAAACTCCTTTGTGTGTGTATTGATCAGTGCACGTTTCAAACTCCGGTCAATGATCTCGCCCATACTTTTACATTTTTCAAAAATGGCGTCATCATAATGCAGTGCCAGTTCATGACCAAGTTGCTTGATTTTTTCTGGAGTAGATATCTGGTCTTTTACCAATACATCACGCAGGTCTTTTAAACGGTAACGCTCCTCCCTGATCCTGCGTGCAATCACCGCCCGTTCCTCCTGCTGGTATTGTTGCATCACTTCACGGTTCAGGTGCTTTTGTGCCATTTCCACAAACGCATAATTCTCTTTAAAGAATTGCGGCAGGTAAATATTCTTGCTGCCTTCATAAAACTGCTGGTCAAAATCAATGGCACGGATGAAGAATTTATAATCATCAAAATCGGGAGTAATGATGAATACAAAATTGTACGAACGCATATCGCCGAGCAAACGCAGGAAGCAACGTTCATTGAACTTTACAAACTCCTTGGCAATACGTTTTAAATTATATTCCGGCCGTCGTGGTACAAGTTTAATGAATTGATCGCCGGGTATGCCTGCAATATGTTCTTCAACCAATGTACTGCCATCGCAGAGGTAGTGAATAGGATTGGGCGAAAGCAAGGTCTCCAGCTCCAGTCCATACACCCGTGATGCATCTGCTGTTTTGATGTAGAAATAATCGTACACATCGTTATACTTGTTAACGATTTTGATGCGGTACGGGTGTGAGTTGCCGAAGGTGCAATAATCAATTCGCTCAATATAAAGATGCCGCAACGCTTTCAGATCGCCGCCTGCTTTTAACTTGGCATAGATCACTTTTAAATGATCATGCACTCTTGCTACTTCTGATTGCGGATAGATCACCGTTTCCCACAACGTGTCTTTCCCGAATTTGTCGAGCAGCGGAATTGCCTCTGCATAATATTTCAGATCATCATAAGAAACAGGAAACTTGAGCGATTGGTGATAAAGCCGCAGGTACTGTTGCAGCGGTTCGCTGACAGGGTAGAATATTTTTTTGCGGCTCATCATGATCAGAACAATTCAATACGCTGTAAAGTTAGTGCATATCATTTGAGCAGATGGTAAACCATACCTGCTATTGTCTTCTTGCCAGTACAACCTGGTTTTTAAAACGTTTTACTTTTCCCTGCAGGTTAAATACTTCGGTAAAGATCACATAAGGCCCCATTGGCAGTTGCTGGAATTTATCATTCAAACCATCCCAGCGAAAATTACCCTGCTGGCTGCAAATGGCATTTCGCTGCAAGTCTTTTACTGGTCGTCCGCCGGCATCATAAACAGTTATGTTCATGACATAACCGGTTTCAGGAAAGCGGTAGCTGATGGTAAGAAGATCATCTGTACCATCATTGTCGGGTGAAAATACTTCAGGCGCCACCGTTACATCGCCCTGCACCTGCAGATCCAAACGGAATTGTGAGTTTTGATAAGAAGGTGTGCCATAACCCACATCTTTTGCAGCACTGTGCCAGTTGTCTTTGTTTTGTGTGACAGCATTTGGATCAATACGTTCAAGTGCCACACCCTCACGGTTGCGGATAAGTGCAAAATGCCATTTTTCATCGTACGAAAGTTCGTCAATCACCAAACCTCCATTGTCGGTTATTACTACATTTCCGCTTGCATCAGGAAAAGAAGGCATGGAGCTGATGTTGAGAAAGGCAGAAAGATTCTTTGCAGTGAATTGCCGTTTTACAATTGTTTCATCTGCACTGAGTACAAGATATTCACCGGGAAACATTGCCTGGTCAGTGGTTGTTAACGCACGCATATTGGCGATACTGCCTGCTGTGTTGCGGTTAGCGATCAGTAACGTTTTTAAATTAATGATCTTATTGCTGCGGTTATACAGTTCCACATAATCTGTACCATCAGTTGTGGGATTGAACAGCAACTCATTGATGATAATATCGTTTGCCGCCACAGGCGAACTGACACCAACTCTTGCTGTATTAAATGCGCCTATACGGTTGCCAACACAATCGCTAACAATTGAAGCAGTAACAATATAAACTGTGCCGGCCTGCAATTGATTATTGAGTGTAAGCTGTACAGTATTGAACAGTGGTGCAATACATATTGCTGTTGCTGCTGCACCAATGCCATTGCTGATGCTGTAGTTAGCTGCTGTTGCTGCCGACAAACTGTCGAGCGGCTCATCAAAACTCAGCAGCAGTGTGTTGTTATCTGTGGCAAAAGCCCTCGTAATAGCAGGAGGAGTTTGATCAGTATTTGTTCCGTCAACTGAATTTTTAATACCGGGTGTTCCGCCACGGGGATCAACACTTGCACGCCAGTTACTGCTGCCACTGCAGGGGTTTTTTACATCCACCATTTCAAGTGTCCATCCGCCATCGCTTTTCACCGCATTATTAAACCACGATACATTGTATTCAACAGCATGAATGATTGCACCGTTGTTGTTGCGGATAAAGATCATTTCACCTGTATTATCTAACGAAGGGAAACTGGTAACGGCAAATGTGCGGCCATACTGTTGCAAGCTTGCAGCTGCTGTTGTGCCGCAAATGATGGCACTACTATCGGGCTGTAATAAAAAGTTAGGCAGCACACCACTTACACCAGATGCATCCCCCACTCGCCAGTTTTGTAAGTTGATGGCGGCATTGGTTGTGTTTCTTATTTCGATCCATTCAACATTTGGTAACCCGATCTGCGGAGCAGGATCGCTCATGATCTCCGTTATAACAACAGCATACCTGTTTTGTGCGGTTAGCCTGTTTGTATAACTCATCAGCAAACAAACAATTGTTATAAGCAGTAAGCAACGGTGCATATCCTTAAAAATAGCATTAATCAAACGATTGCGTAAATGAATCAATCTTTTTTATAAAAACAATTTGGCGAAACGCTTTGTGGCATTTAATTTTGGCATTCAATGATAACAATGAAACATACAAAACGCACTAAGAAACAGTTTCCGCTGGGAAGGTGATCTTGTACGTTGTGTATAAAACATAATAACAGGCCTTCCCGAAATGGAAGGCCTAATTTTTTTATACCCGTCAGACGCCCTCGTCGGACGGAACTATTAACAACAAAAAACAAATCTGTCCGATGAGGGCGTCTGACAGGAAAACAAACAAAATGAAAGTTGCAGTTGTTGGCGCTACCGGATTGGTAGGTACCAAAATGTTACAGGTGTTGGCTGAACGGAATTTCCCCGTTACCGAATTACTTCCCGTTGCAAGTGAACGTTCCGTTGGTAAAGACGTTGAATACAAAGGGAAGAAATTTAAAGTAGTAAGTATGACCGACGCCATTGCTGCAAAACCTGATGTGGCCTTGTTTAGCGCAGGTGGTGGTACATCACTGGAATGGGCGCCTAAGTTTGCAGAAGCAGGCATTACTGTTATTGATAACTCCAGTGCTTGGCGTATGGATCCATCTAAGAAATTAGTAGTGCCTGAAGTGAATGCTGATGTATTAACTGCAGCTGATAAAGTAATTGCCAACCCAAACTGTTCTACAATTCAAATGGTGGTTGCATTGCAACCTTTGCATAAAAAGTACCAGATCAAACGTGTGGTGGTTTCAACTTACCAAAGCGTTACCGGTACAGGGAAAAAAGCGGTTGATCAGTTGATGGGTGAAAGAGAAAAAGCGGTAGCTGGTAACAGTGAAGAATATCCAATGGCTTATAAATACCCCATTGATCTGAACGTGATTCCGCAGATTGATGTGTTCCTCGATAATGGTTATACCAAAGAGGAAATGAAAATGGTGAAAGAAACCTGCAAGATTATGGGCGATGATTCGATCCGTGTTACGGCAACAACAGTACGAATTCCGGTAATGGGCGGACACAGCGAAAGCGTGAACGTGGAATTTGCAAACGACTTCGATTTAAACGAAGTAAAAGCGTTGTTGAGCAGTGCGCCGGGTATTATTGTTGTAGATGATAATGCCAATCAATTGTACCCCATGCCAATGGATGCACACGAAAAAGATGAAGTGTTTGTGGGTCGTCTCCGCCGTGATGAAACACAACCAAACACATTAAACATGTGGATCGTTAGCGATAACCTCCGCAAAGGTGCAGCAACAAACGCTGTGCAGATTGCAGAATACCTGCAGGGCAAAGGTTTGCTATAAGAATTAATGGGAATAGTAAGACTTAACAAAACAAAAGAGCGCTTCAACAGAAGCGCTCTTTGTTTTATAATCTCGTTTGTTTTATTCGCCTGCATGCAAGCCTTCATTTAAGAATACCAGCAGTGGCTGCAGGGTTTCAAAATTGGTACATACTTTTTTCACCAGGTCTTTCGATGTAAGATCAGCATCAGAAAACTGCTGCATACCGATCCAGCTTTTGAGTTTAATGTATTCAATGGCAGGATTATCAGCTTCATAACCTTTCGGTGGCCGGGTAAGTTTCATATCATCGCCCATGTACAGATCGCCAAATACTGCTTTGAATTTTTTATTGCTGATGATCTTCTGAAACTCTTTCCAGTTGTAATCAATTTCCTGGCGTACATTTTTCAACAGATCGGGTGGCGGTACATACAAACCTCCGCCTCCAAACGAACCGCCCGGCTCACAATGAAAGTAATAACCTGCGGTCATGGCTTTCTTTCCATCCTTGTTCATGTAAGCACCCATATTTGTTTTATAGGGGCTCTTGTCTTTACTGAAACGAACATCACGGTTAATACGGAAGATGCAATCCTTTGCTGCAAGGTGAGCAATAGAAGGATCTTTCTTTCCATGTTTTTCAATTACAGCATCAACAAATGCAAGGAAATCTGTTTTGGCAGCTTCATATAATTTTCGGTTAGCATCAAACCAGGGTTTGTTGTTGTTCTTTTTGAGTTCCTTTAAAAACCTGAGTGTGGAGGTTTGCAGCATAATATGAGTAGTGAATGGTAAATGATTAGCAGCATTCACTAACGGCTAACCACTATCGGGTTACGACTGATTTCTAAACCGCTCCCCAGTTTTCACCACTACGTATACGGTAAAGTGTCATTTCACTTACACTGTATTTTTTTGCAAGCTGTTTGTAGGTAATGGTTCTGTTAGGATCCAGAATGATTTTTTTAATGGTCTTCACCTGAACCGGTGAAAGTTTTAATCCTTTTTGTGTACTGCTTCTTTCTTTTTGCAGTTTTTTATAAGCGATCTTTTGCGGGCTTTTTTGCTGGTGAGCCGACATTTGTTCCAATGTTGCCCATTTAAGATTAGCAGCACGGTTGTCTTTCTTGTTATGATTCAGGTGAATCACATATTTACTCTTTGCAGATGGCCTGCTGCAGAAAAGTTTTGCTACTTCACGATGCAGGTAAATTGTTCCTTTGTTATCTGCACGATGCAGATTTAACGTACGGTAGCCGGTTGTAATGGAGCCACTCAGCAACTTGCCATCTTCTGCAACATCAATTGTGTAGCTGGCGCATCGTCCAAGATTTGAAACTGCATATTTGCGTCGAAGTTGTTTCCATCCTGCAAACTGCAGTTGCTTCCATTTTTCTCCGGGAAGTTTTTTGATCATACAAAAAGATTGGAGATATTAAATATACAAAAGCAAACCCTGTACCTGCAAGTGAAATCTTATATTAATTTTTTAACAGTGCCAGGAATTCTTCTTCTGTTATGATTTTTACCGTACTTATTTTTTTTGCTTTCTCCAGCTTGCTGCCCGCATCTTCACCCACAACAAGATAATTCAATTTTGCACTCACGCCACTCAAAATACTTCCACCATGTTCTTCTGCCATTTGTTCTGCTGCACTTCTTTTCAAGGTAGGCAATGTTCCTGTAAATAAAAAAGTAACGCCTGTAAGGTTGCCTTCGTGTTTACTTTCTTTCTGCTCATTCTTCAGTTGCAGACCAAGTGTTTCCAGTTCATGCAGCAATGCAATGTTATCGCTGTTGCTGAAAAAATCATGAATACTTCCTGCAACTCTGGGGCCAATATCCTCCAGCTGTTGTAATTCTTCTGTTGATTTTGTTGTAAGGTCAAGTAAATGTTTAATGGAGTTGGCTAACGTTTTTGCTGTTGCTTCGCCCACAAAACGAATACCTAATGCATAAATAAGACGGAAGAGCGGTTGCTTCTTTGAGTTTTCAATTGCTGTTTGCAGGTTGTCAACACTCTTTGCTCCGTAGCCTTCCAGTTTTTTTATTTCATCAAACGGTAAACGATATAAACCCGGAATGTTTTTTAAAAAACCCAGTTCATAAAACTTCCGCACATTGGCATCGCCCATTCCACGGATGTCCATTGCATCTTTACTGTTGAAATGAATGATGCGTTCTACCACCTGCGCCTCGCAGTTGTAATTGTTACAGCGCCACACAGCTTCTTCAGCCGGTTTTACCAACGGGCTGTTACATACAGGGCAGCTGGTTGGAAAAATAATTTTTGTTTCTGCTCCTGTACGCAGTTCAGCCATTGATTTTACAATGTAAGGAATTACATCGCCGGCACGTTCAACCAATACGGTATCGCCCAGCATCAGGTCTTTTTCTGCAATAAAGTCCTGGTTGTGCAAGGAGATGCTCGTGACCGTTACTCCGCCAATAGCAACAGGATCAATTTTTGCAACCGGCGTAACTGCACCTGTGCGGCCCACCTGGTATTCAACAGCACGGAGTTTGCTGGTTCCCTGCCTTGCTTTGAATTTATAAGCAATGGCCCAGCGTGGATGATGGCTGGTCATACCCATTTTGTCCTGCAGTTGCAGATCATTTACTTTGATGACCATGCCATCAATTTCATAAGGCAGGTCATCACGTTTTTGTTCAAACTCGTTACAGTAAGCAATCACTTCACTAATTCCCTTACAGATCTTTTTTTCTTTTTCAGGGCTGCGGAAACCAAGCTCCCACATCATTTTTAATGCACCGCTGTGAGTATGCAAAACATCATAGGCCGATTGTTTGGCATCAACCATTGCTACATAACCAACATGGTACAGAAATGCTTCAAGGTTGCGACGTGCTACTTCCTTTGCATCTTTTATTCGTAAACTGCCGCTGGCTGCATTGCGTGGGTTGGCAAGGGGAGGCAGGTTTTCTTCGGCCAGTTGATCATTATATGCTTTGAAGTTTTTTTTGCTCATCAGTATTTCACCACGTATCTCTATCTGTTTAATGCCCGACTGTGAAAAGTTTGCAGAAAGTGGAATGGAACGTATCTGTCTTACATTGGTGGTAATTTCTTCTCCTTCTGTTCCATCGCCACGTGTGGCGCCACGTACAAGTTTATCATCTTCATAGATCAGTGAAATACTGGCACCATCAAATTTTGGTTCTACGCAATATTCGATTTCAGGTAAACCGCTTGCTTCTTTTGCTTTGCGGTCCCAGTCAAGCAAGTCGTCTGCATTATAAGAGTTTTCAAGGCTGAGCATTGGTACAAGATGCTGCACTTTTTTAAAATCATTGCCCAATCCTTTTGCCACACGTTGTGTGGGCGAATCGGCGGTAACAAGTGAAGGATTGGCTGCTTCGATTTTTTCCAGTGCTTTATATAACTGGTCGTATTCATAATCGCTGATGAGCGGATCACTCTGGATATAATAACGGTATTCATGAAAACGCAAAGCGTTCCTTAATTCATCCACTTGCTGTTCTGTAATGGCTGAATTGTTTAACTGTTTGAGTAAAGCAGTAGTGCTTTGCTGAAGTTGTTTTGTTTTTTCGGCTGAATACATAGTGTAAAAATCTGGCAGTAAAAATACAAGCTGTACAAACAAAACAAATTAAATTCGTCGTCAATTCCTTTTTTATGATGCGATTATTTTTATTGCTTGCTATTGTACTCCTTTTTTCTTTTTGTAACAGCAAAACAAACGTTGACAGCCTGTACATCAATGGAACGGTTTATACTGTTGACAGTGCTTTTTCAAAAACGGAAGCTGTGGCAGTAGCCAATGGAAAAATTGTTGCAACAGGTACTGCTGCTGAACTGCAGAAACAATACAACGCAAAAGAAACCATTGACCTGCAGGGAAAATTTATGTATCCCGGTTTTATTGATGCGCATGCACATTTCTACCGTTATGGTCTTGGTTTGCAAACGGCTAATCTTACAGGCACAAGCAGCTGGGATGAAATTCTGCAAAAGCTGAAGACATTTCAGCAACAGAAATCACCTGCAAAAGGCGAATGGATCATTGGACGAGGTTGGGATCAGAACGATTGGGAGGTAAAAGAATTTCCGACGAATGAAAAATTAAACGAACTGTTTCCTGATAATCCGGTTATCCTCACAAGAATTGATGGCCATGCCGCAGTGGCAAATGATGTGGCATTGCAGCAGGCGGGTATTACTGCACAAACAAAACTTACCGGCGGTGATGTGTTTGTTGTTAATGGCAAACCAACAGGTGTATTGATCGATAATGCCATTGATCTTGTTTCGTCGAAAATTCCTGCAGCAACAGAAGCACAAGTGAAAGCAGCGTTACTGGAAGCACAGAAAAACTGTTTTGCAGCCGGGCTTACAACCATTGTTGATTGCGGGCTTGATTATACGGAAGTGGAGCATATTGAAAAAGCACAGGCAAGTGGTGATCTGAAAATGCGTTTGTATGTAATGCTGAGTGATGCAAAGAAAAACTACGAAGCAATTTTTAAAAGAGGACAAATCAAAACCGATCGGTTGAACGTTCGCAGTTTTAAAGTTTATGGCGACGGGGCGCTGGGTTCAAGAGGCGCATGTTTGTTAGAACCGTATACCGACAAAGCACATCATTATGGATTCCTGTTGAGTAACCCTGCGCATTTTGATTCTGTTGCTTCTGTTTTGTATGCCAAAGGTTTCCAGATGTGTACGCATGCAATTGGCGATAGTGGCAACAGAACCATCCTCAACATTTATGCTAAATACCTGAAAGAAACCAATGATCTGCGTTGGCGCATTGAACATGCACAGGTGGTAAATAAAAATGATTTTGATTTGTTTGGCCGTTACAGCATTATTCCAAGTGTGCAACCCACACACGCAACAAGTGATATGTACTGGGCAGAAAAACGGTTAGGACCGGAGCGTGTAAAAGGCGCTTATGCTTTCAATGACCTGTTGAAACAAAACGGATGGATACCGCTTGGTACAGATTTTCCGGTGGAAGATATTGATCCGCTGAAAACATTTTACGCAGCAGTATTTCGGAAAGATGCAAAGGGCTGGCCGGAGCAAGGCTATCAAACCGAAAATGCATTAACAAGAGAAGCAACATTACGTGGCATGACCATCTGGGCTGCACGTTCCAACTTTGAAGAGAAAGAAAAAGGAAGTATTGAAAAAGGAAAGTTTGCTGATTTTACTATTCTTGATACCGATCTGATGACAGCTTCATTTGAGCAGGTACTAAAAGCAACCGTCATAAAAACGATTTGTGGCGGAGAATTGATGTACAATAAAAATTAATTCATGGCCTCGTTTCTGAACTGGCGTGGCGTACTGTTCTTCTTTCGTGCAAACACACGGTTAAAATAAGTAAGCGATTCAAAACCTGCACTGCGGGCAATGCTGGATATCTGTTTATCTGTTTCAATCAACTGGTAACAGGCATAACCCACACGCAGATCGTTTACATAATCGGAAAACGTTTTGCCGGTAGCACGTTTAAAAAATTTACAAAAAGCACTCGGCGAAATATTGATAATGGATGCAGCATCATTAATACGGATAGGTTTCGAAAAATTCTGCTCCACATAAGTACATACTTTGTTGATACGGGGTTCACTGCTTTTTGCCTGGGAAATATCATAATCGGCCGATGCCAGCTTTCTTCCTTTTTGGTTTGACAGCTGGTTGAGTAAATCAATAAGCCCCATTATTTTTTCTACTCCCGATTTACCCGGCAGCGACAGGATCATTTCTTTAAACGGTTTACTGTTTGTAAAGTGTAAACCAAGCCGGCAGCTTTGTAACAGCCGTTTGATGTTTTCAAATTCCGGCAAACCAGCAAAGCTGTTAAATAAAGAGCCGGAAAACTGGATCACCACAAAATCACAGGACTTGTTGGTGATCTTTTTATCGGTCACCCATGTATGCGGCAGATCGGGACCTATCAACACAAGATCACCGGGGCTGAATTCCTCGTAGCTGTCGCCAACAATTCGTTTACCACTGACGTTGATCTTATAAGTTAGTTCGTACTCCGGGTGGTGGTGCCAGTAAAACTCAAGAAAGGGCAGGCTCATGGGGTAGGCCACCAGTACAGGTTTGTCGTTTCCGGGAACAATTTTTTCGAGTTCGGCTTTCATGACAGCATCGCATGGTTGTGAAAAGTAAAAATAAGCTAAGTTGGCAATATAGTGTCAGAAATTGGAATTTTAGTTCAATTTGAGGCCCTGCCCAAATTATAGTTTTGTATTGTTTTGATTGCGGGAAATGAAGGGTGTTGATTTAGCGACCGGCTGTTATATAAAAAGACCGAAAAAATCTTTCTTACTGATTGCAATCACAACGATAATCCAACAAATTTCATTGATCATTGTTTATTGGTTTGATGTAAAAGAGGTTGCGGTATGAGAAAATTTTTGCTTGCGTTTGTTATCTTCTGCTTTGCAGCTCATGCAGGCTATGCCCAATTATTATCAACTGATATTGCTTTTCCAACAGACGCCAGTACCATTGTTATTACCATGGATGCCACGAAAGGCAACAAAGGCTTACAAAATTTTAACGGCACAGTTTATTTACACACAGGACTTATTACATCAAACAGCGGTTCACAAACAGACTGGAAGTACACCAAAGGAGTATGGGGCTCATCCAATGCGCCTGTTGCAACCCGTCCTGATCCGGTCAATAAACCCAACACCTGGCAGTTTACAATCAACAATATCCGCAGTTATTATGGTGTGCCAGCTGGTGAAACGATCCGTTATATTACCATCCTTTTCCGCAACGAAGCAGGCAACCTGGTACAACGCAATATTGATGGCAGTGATATGTATATAAAAGTGTATGCTGCCAATGAGTTTGCTGTAAAGTTTACTTCACCTGCCATGCAGCCCACTTATGTTCCTTCTGCAGAACCGTTCACTGCAGGAACACCGCCTTTCAATGTCCCGGTTACAGCTGTATCATCTAAAAATGCCAATCTTACTTTACGTTTTAATGCTGCACAAATTGCAACTGCAACTGCAGCACAGATTATTAATGGTACGGCAAACGTTACTACTACCTGCGAACAGCAGATCACACTTGAGGCAGATGATAACGGAACCATCAAACGTGATACATTCAATTTTTTTGTACCACAGGCCAGCAACCCAACAGGTGCAAGACCCGCCGGACGAAAAGACGGAATTACGTTTGAAGACAACAATACCAAAGCTGTTTTTATTTTATATGCACCATTAAAAACCAAAGTTTCGCTCATTGGTGATTTTAATAACTGGACACAAAGCTGCTCAGGCCAAATGAAAAAAGATGGTGATTATTTCTGGACAGAAGTAACAGGACTAACACCGGGAACAGCCTATCGTTTCCAGTACATTGTTGATGATGTTATCCGCATTGCAGATCCATACAGTGAATTGGTGCTAGACCCGAATAATGATCAGCACATCAATGCAACAACTTACCCCAACATGCCGCAATACCCAACCGGTAAAACAACAGGCGGAATTGTTGGCGTGATCACTCCAGGTGAAGCAGCTTACAACTGGACAAGTAACAGCTATGTTCGTCCGGATAAACGTGACCTGATGGTGTATGAACTGTTGGTGCGTGATTTTGGTGCTTTGCACAGCTGGCAAATGCTGAAGGACACATTGAATTATATCAAGAATCTTGGTTTTAATGCTGTGCAACTGATGCCATTCAATGAATTTGATGGGAATGAAAGCTGGGGCTATAATCCCATGTATTTCTTTGCACCGGATAAATATTATGGATCGAAAAATGCATTGAAAGCATTTATTGACCAGGCGCATACGTTGGGCATTGCAGTGATCCAGGATATTGCATTCAATCATGCAACGGGTCAATCGCCGCTTGCAGCCATGTGGTGGAATGCATCAGCCAACCAAACAGCAGCCAACAATCCTTATTTCTACGAAACAGCACAACATCCATTCAATGTATTCCACGATTTCAATCACAATGTAGAGCCTACAAAATATCATGTAGCCCGTTTCATCCGTCATTGGCTTACCGAATACCGTATTGATGGTTTCCGTTGGGATTTAAGTAAAGGCTTCACCAGTAATTATACAACTGATGTAAATGCATGGAACCAGTATAACCAGGATCGCATCAACATCTGGCAACGGTATTACGATAGTATGCAGGTGGTAAGCCCGGGCTCTTACTGCATTCTTGAGCATTTGGGTAACGATGATGAAGAAGCAGAGCTTGCAAAACGTGGTATGATGTTATGGGGAATAATGACGCATCAATTCAACCAGAATACAAAGGGATTCTCTGCTGAATCAGATATTAACCGTGCATTCTGGAAGAACAGGAATAACTGGAATGATGTTGCGTTCAACGACAAACCACATTTGATCACTTATGCCGAAAGTCATGATGAACAACGCATCATGATGGGAAACATTACAGGTGGCAATCAGGCAAACGGAGCACACAATGTGCGTGATACCACAGTAGGTCTTCGACGTACAGAGGCAATGGCAGCTATCCTGATGGGGTTACCCGGCCCTAAAATGATCTGGCAGTTTGGTGAATTGGGATACGATTATAATATTAATTATTGCCCCAATGGAACGATCAATAACGACTGCCGTGTTGCTAACAAACCGATCCGTTGGGATTACTATGAGCAGGTACGTCGTAAACGACTTTATGAAACATACGCAGCAATGGCAAAACTGCGTAACATGTATAAAAATACATTCCGCACATCAAGTCTTGCTTTAGGCACAAACCTTGGAACCAATCTTGTAAAAACAATTGTGGTTGATCATGCTGATTTGAAATATGTAATTGTTGCAAACTTTGATGTGGTACAGCAATCACCAACAGTTACATTTCCTGCAAACGGAACATTTTACGATTACACAAACGGCGGCTCTATAACTGTATCAGGAAACCAACAGGTTGTTACGCTGGAGCCGGGACAATTCAAAGTATATCTTAATCAGAATATATCAGGTGGAGTTGTGACCAATGTCAGGGATATTATCGCTTCAAATACTGACTTTAGACTAAGCGTATATCCTAACCCTGTTCAACATACAGCCATCGTTCGTTACGAATTACCAAAGAGTGGAACAGTGAGTGTACAGTTAATAAACATACAAGGCCAGGTGCTTGCAGCAAAAAGCATGGGCTTCCAGATAAAAGGTTACCAGGTGTTTGAAATTGATCGCAACAGTTTTGCAGGCATGCCTTTACAGGCAGGCCAGTATGTGTTGCAGGTGAGGGTTGATAACCTGGTGAGGTATGAAAAAATAATAGTGCAGCAGTAAGCGAAAGGGGATTGTCTTATTATGCTGCCCGGCCATTGATCTTACGACAGTGAATATATTTTTTGTTGATAGTTGCCAAAGAAGAACGATTGCAATCAACAGCAAAGAACTACAGGAACTGTATAGATATAAATTGTAAATCTCAAAACCCCAACTATTGATTATGACCCTTCATCGTCTGCTTGCCAGGGCGGGAGTATTCAGCTTCCTGCTCGTGGTTTTGGCTATGAATGTGTTTGCACAAGGAAAAACGGTTACCGGAAAAGTAACCGATAGTAAAGACGGCTCTCCTGTTGCAAACGCCTCTGTTACAATTAAAGGTACCAGCCGTGGTACCACCACTGATGCCGGTGGTAATTTTCGTCTTGCTGTTGATGATAACAACAGTGTACTTGTTATTTCGTCGGTAGGTTATGCTGCTTATGAATTAACAGTGGGTGCACAAACTGATTTTGCTATTTCGCTTTCGGCTGCGCAAGGCACGCTGAACGAAGTGGTGGTGGTAGGTTATGGTACGCAGCGTAAGAGAGATCTTTCCGGCTCT
>NZ_CAMLGT010000001.1 GCF_946479605.1 uncultured Lacibacter sp. | reverse complement strand
CTACCGCTTACCTGCACCATTGGTAATTTCAGGTCTTCTTTTTCCATTAACTCAATAATGGAAACAAGTCCCTGCAACTGTAACATGGGATTACGTCTTGTTTCTTCTTTTACAAAATCAAACAAACCGGTGAGCACTTTCAGCAGCCAGTGCTTTTCCGGGCTTTGCATGATGTGTTTAAGAATGCCCGTTTCCCGGATAATGTTTTCAAACAGGTGTTGAAGTGTAACGTTGGGAACATCAGCAACCAGCTTTTCAAAAATGCTGCTGGCTTCTTTTAAACCATGATGAATGCCTTGTGAAAAAAGATCCTTTGCCGGAGCATGTGCTTTTTCATATAGCAAACGACGTAGTGATGTTCTGTTTTCACTGAACTGTGTGCCTGATACTTCAACCGTGAGTTTTGCAATTTCCACAGGCGGAATATGAAACCAGTTGAAGTGCAGCAACTCAAACAGCATTTCATCGCCACCATAAGGCACATCATGTTCGGCCGCCAGGTATTTTAAAATGAGAATGATCTTTTGCGCAAGTGGTAATTCAAGAATATTTAAATGGCGCTTGCTGTAAAACGGAATAGCAAGATGGTTGAAATAATGCGTAAGTTCTTCCCCGTATCTATTTTCTTTATAGATCACGGCAATATGCCCCGGCAATACGCCTTCATTCAATAACTTTTGTACCTGCAGTGTAATGTCAATCATTTCCTCTCTTTGCGTATCGTACATTTTTACAGCAGGTAATAAACTGATGTGTGACAGCTGGCTGTTTGATGATACAATATCTTTACTAAGGCCGGGCAGCTGTTCAATAAGTCGTTCTTTGTTTCGATTGATAACAGACTTAGAACTGTCGAGAATTGTTTGTGTAGAGCGGTAATTATTAGTGAGTACAACAGTTAACAGATCATCGCTGTACTGTCCTGCAAAATCGAGCATGTTACGCACATTCGCACCCTGGAAACGGAAAATGCTCTGGTCATCATCGCCCACTACAAATACGTTTGGTTGCTGCCAGTAGCTGATGAGCAGTTCCACAATTTTATTTTGCGTACCGCTTGAATCCTGAAACTCATCAACCAGTATATATTGAAATTGTTCCTGGTAATTGGCCAGCATGTTTTTGTTTTCTTCAAATGCTTTGATGACCCATGTGATCATATCATCAAAGTCATACCGGTTGCGTTTACGCATGAGTTGCTGAAAGCGTTCGAACTCTTTTACCGCAGCACGGAGCTTTTCCATGCGTTCGGTTTCTTCTTCCAGCTTTTCTTTTTTGAGATCACCTGCATTAAATTGTTTGTATTTTCTTTTGTACACAAACTCATCTCTTGTTGGCAGGTCGGTAAGATATTCATTGATCTTCTGTTCCAGGAATTCAGCGGTCCATCCTTCTTTTTTCATGGCGCTGAACAAACGGTCGAGGTTATTGATCTCAAAATAAACATCGCCTCTGTATCTTTTCAATGGATGATTTTTGGGAAAAGAGTCGATCAGTTCTTTGAACAATTCTATTTTTTCAAGATCCGATAAAGGATCGAGTGCTGTTTTTTCAAATTGTGAAAGGTTTTCCTGGATCACATCATTACAAAAAGCATGATAGGTGTAGATGTTTACTTTATATGCATCAGGGCCAATGAATTTTAATAACCTTCTGCGCATGGCTACTACGCCAGCATCGGTATAAGTGAGACATAGAATGTTCTGCGGCAAAGCATCTGTTTCCAGTAATATTTTTCCAATGCGACAGGCAAGTATCTGGGTCTTACCGGTGCCCGGTCCTGCAATAACCATCACCGGTCCTTCAATATGGTCAACTGCCAGTTTTTGTTTCTCATTCAGTCTTGTATATTCTTCAAGGAATCGTTGTTCCAGTCGTTCTTTGTTAATGGACATGTTTCAAAGTTAATTCTCTGGAATTGTGCTTCTGCAGAATTTTTGAAGAAAAAAGAGAGTACTGTTATACTGCAATTGTGGATAACAGATGCAAAAGATACAAGGGGTAAACGTTAAACAAACTGGCTTTTCAACTAATTTTCAGGAACTAACTACATGCCCGTTTTTAAAATCCAGCCAAGCCGTACAAGATTGACCGTCTTTTTAGTAAAAAAGGCGGTTTTTTTATACCCAGCGGGTACATTATACCCGAAAAGTGGTATTTTTTAGATGATGAGGTGGGGGTACTTTTACAAAGTTGAAGGTTTTAGCCGTTGTTTATCCTACCACACCCGCTGATTAGCTCAGCTTTACCTGTAAAGAGATTTAAGGGGCAGAAAAATTAGCTATCTTATTTAAACAGAATACCGTTTCTGCCTCTTACTTTACTACTTAGCCTGGCATACGGGAAATATATTTCTCCATTTGTTTGATTTGGTCGGCCAACTGAGGAGTTGTTGGTTTTAATGCTTTTGCCTTGCGGAAGAACTCTTTTGCCGCACGGAATTCCCTTTTATTCATCATAATGCTGCACATCTGCAGGTTTGCTGCAGCCTGATTTTCTTTATCGGGTAAGCCTTTACGTAAGGCCTGGCGTATATACGTTTCAGCCTGTTTGAAATTATTTTTCTGCATTGCCAGCATTCCCATCTGAAGAAGGTTGGCTCCTTCCGTACCCTGCATGAGCGATGAACCGGAACCAAGATCCATTCCTTTCTTCATCATTTTTTCAGCGCCATCATAATCCTGTTTCATCATGGCAATATTACCCTTGAGGGTATAATACACTGAACGGATAGGCTTGAACAACAGGTTAGGGAAGGTTACTGAGTTGAGGATCTTTTCAGCTCCTTCCATATCACCAGCTTCCATATATTCCTGTATAAGACGAAGCGGGCCAAAAAAGAAATGTCCTACAATACTCACCAGTGCTACCAGGTAAATAATAAACGAAGGCCAGAAGCTGGTGAAATAATGCACCACTCCTGCAACAATTAATAAAATGATACCGATGATAAGCCTGTAGCGGATATAAACATTTAAAAACTTCATGTTCGACAAATTGGGGAGCAAAGGTAGGGTTTGAAGGCAGATTTACTGTTGCAGATTGTTGAATTCTGTTATTTTTGCCGCCCGGCAGCAAGCCTATTTGCTGATAATGGCCCGGTAGTTCAATGGATAGAATAGGAGTTTCCTAAACTCTAGATACAAGTTCGATTCTTGTCCGGGCTACTTACACTTGAAAAGAAGGTTGACATATGTTGCCTTCTTTTTTTGTTTTTTATCATGACCAAGCGATTGCTTAATCCACTGTTTATCTTCATTTTCTCCACTTTTTGATTTGTTTATTTTTCTTTTATTTTCGTTTATTTTCGAAATATTTTGTTTTTTTGCGTTTAATTCGGTAGTCTTGTTGCGCAAAACTTAGATTATGCTCGCCAATCATCGCCGGGAAAAGATTATCGAATTACTACAGGAAGACGGTTCTGCCAAGGTGCTGAACCTGGCGAAGCTGTTTAAAGTAACCGAAGTAACCATCCGACAGGATCTCGAAAAACTGGAAAAGGACGGAATGATCATCCGTGAGCACGGCGGTGCTTATCTCAAAAACGTAAAAGACCAAGTGCAGGCTTTTTCGCTGGCGCACCAGGAGCATCTCGATAAAAAAGAACTCATCGCCAGTAAATGTTTAGACTTTATTGAAAGTGGTGATACCATCATCCTTGATTCGGGTTCTACCACTACAGAAGTGGCGAAGAAATTGAAGGGCATGAAAAACCTGACGGTCATTACCAATGCACTCAACATTGCCTTAATGCTTGGTGCAGAACCCGGCATAGAAGTAATTGTTACCGGTGGCGAGTTTAAACCGCCCACCCTTTCTTTAACAGGACAAAAAGCAGCCGACTTTTTTAAAGGACTGCATGTGCAGAAACTTTTTCTGGCAACAGCAGGCATTTCGCTGAAAGCTGGTTTAACCTATCCCAGTATTAGTGATATCGTGGTGAAGAAAGCCATGATCGAAGCCGCTGAAACAACTTATCTCGTTGCTGATTCAACCAAGATGGGAAAGGCGGCATTTGCAAGCCTCGGTGCATTGTCGCTCATCGATTATATCATCACCGATAACGGTATTGAAGACAAACACAAACAAGTATTTCGAGACAACGAAATTGAATTAATCATCGCAAGTTAAAATTATGAGCACAACAAATTATAAAACAGCAACGCTGGGTGTCATCATCGGCAACCGTGATTTCTTTCCCGATAAACTGGTGGCAGAAGCAAGAACACAGATCATCGATCTGTTTAAACAATTAAACATTACTCCGGTCATGTTGAGTGATGCCGATACAAAACTCGGCGGTGTGGAAACATTTGCAGAAGCACAGAAATGTGCAGCGCTGTTTAAACAACATGCAGAAGCCATTGATGGTATCCTTGTTGTGTTACCCAACTTCGGCGATGAGAAAGGTGTGGCTGAAACAATTAAATGGTCGGGCTTGAATGTTCCGGTGCTCATACAGGCTTATCCAGATGATCTGGGTAAGATGGATGTGGTAAACAGGAGAGATGCCTGGTGCGGAAAAATTTCTGTGTGCAATAATCTGTACCAGTTCGGTATTAAATATTCACTCACCACAAAGCATGTGGTAAGTCCAACTGATGAAAGTTTTATTACAGATCTGAAAAATTTCATTGCCGTCTGCAGAGTAGTGAAGGGTATGCGCAAAGTGCGTATCGGTGCAGTGGGTGCAAGGCCTGGTGCGTTCAACACTGTTCGTTACAGCGAAAAAATTCTGCAACGCAACGGCATCTCTGTTACAACAGTTGACCTGAGTGAAATCCTAGGTAATGCCAATAAGCTTACAGCCAATGATCAATCAGTAAAAGATAAGCTGGAGAAAATTCATGCCTATGCTGCAACAGGTGCAACGCCCAATGATCGTTTAGTACAGATCGCAAAATTGGATGTAGTGCTCGCCGATTTTATGGCAGCAAATGCATTGGATGCAACAGCTATTCAATGCTGGACATCGTTACAGCAAAACTATGGTTGTAATGTTTGTACCAGTATGAGTATGATGAGTGAAAACATGTTGCCATCTGCCTGTGAAGTAGATGTAACAGGTACACTCAGCATGTATGCGATGCAGTTGGCAAGTGGTTCACCTTCTGCACTGGTTGATTGGAATAACAACTATGCTGATGATGATACAAAATGTGTGTTGTTCCATTGCGGTAACTGGGCGAAATCATTTTTACCGGATATCAGTATCAGCACTGCACCGATCCTCGGTACAAGTGTTGGTACAGAAAATACGTATGGCGCATTGGATGGCCGCACACCTGCCATGCCGTTAACCTACGGCCGTATCAGCACCGATGATTGCAAAGGCATTATCAAAGCATACATCGGTGAAGGTGAATTAACGAATGATGCGCTCAATACATTTGGTAACCGTGCAGTGGCACAGATCAATAACCTGCAGGGCTTGATGAATTATGTATGCCGCAATGGCTTTGAACATCATGTGGTGATGAATGCAAGCAAAACAGCAGGCATCTTAAAAGAATCGTTTGAAAATTACCTGGGCTGGGAAACCTACACTCACGGATAAAAATGGCTCACAGATTTCTCAGATTAACACAGAAAAGCATCTGTGAAAATTTGTGAAATCTGTGAGAAACAAATTATGACAACGAAAGAATTAAAAATAAAATCAGTTGAGTATCGTAAAAAAATACTCAAGTATATCCTGCAGGCAAAGGCAGGGCATACCGGCGGCAGCTTATCATGTACTGATATACTGAATGTATTGTACAACGATGTACTGAATGTATCGCCGGAAAATTTCACCTCGCCTGACCGTGACCGTTACGTACAAAGCAAAGGTCATTGTGTGGAAGCATTGTTTGTGGTATTGGCCGATCAGGGTTTCTTTCCCGAAGAGGATCTGAACACGTTGTGTAAATATCAATCGCATTATATCGGTCACCCCACACGTAAAGTAAAAGGTGTTGAACAGAATACAGGCGCATTAGGTCATGGTTTGCCAATTTGTGTAGGCACAGCTATTGCTGCCAAACTCGATAATAAAGATTATCGTGTATTCACCTTGATGGGTGATGGTGAGTTGCCTGAAGGCAGCAACTGGGAAGCAGCATTAAGTGCAGCGCATTACAAACTTGATAATCTCTGTGCCATTGTTGATAAGAACAGTTTGCAGATCACAGCACCCACAACAGATGTAATGAATACCGATCCGTTGGATGAAAAATGGAAAGCATTTGGCTGGGCAGTGAAGGAAGTGAACGGAAATGATATTGATGAGTTAAGAGCAGCGTTCAATAGTCTGCCATTTGAAAAAGGAAAACCATCGGTCATTATTGCACATACAACAAAAGGAAAAGGCATAAGCTTCATGGAGAATGAATTGAAGTGGCATCATGGCGTGCCAAGTAACGAACAATATGAGCAGGCTTTACAGGAGTTAGATAATTTATTAGAAACAATTTAAAATACGGAGACTAAAGTACCTCCTTTAGGAGGGATTTAGGGAGGTTATGGCTGAACAAATAATTATACAACCCGGAGGCGATAAACCCAACCAGGATGTTTTTTCTGAAACATTGCAACGTTTGGCAGAAACAGACCGCACCATTATTGCTGTTACCAGCGATTCAAGAGGATCGGGTAAGCTGGTGCCGTTTGGAAAAAAGTTTCCGCAGCAAATTGTGGAAGTCGGAATTGCAGAACAAAATCTTGTTGGTGTAGCTGCAGGTTTGGGCTCATGCGATAAAAAAGTATTTGCTGTTTCACCGGCCTGTTTTTTAACAGCACGTTCACTGGAACAAATTAAAAACGATATCTGCTACAGTGACCATCCGGTTACTATTGTAGGTATCAGTGCAGGAGTAAGCTATGGTGCATTGGGAAGTACACATCACAGTCTGCATGATTTTGCTGTGTTACGTGCCATCAACAATATTACCATTGTTGTGCCTGCAGATAATTACGAAACGGAACAAGCAACCGAACTTGCTGCAGCAAGTGACAAGCCAGTGTACTTACGTTTCGGTAAAAAAATAATGCCCTCATTAAAAAAAGATAACAGCGATGGATTTGTGTTTGGTAAAGGAAGAGTGATTACTGAAGGAAACGATATAGCCATCATCGCTAATGGTGAAACTGTTTATCCTGCAGTGCAGGCTGCAGCATTGTTAAAAGAACAAGGCATTGAAGCAACAGTGGTGAGTATGCATACCATTAAACCATTGGACACCGAACTGCTTTCATCTTTAGCAAATAAATGCAAAGCCATCATCACTGTTGAAGAACACAGTGTAAATGGAGGATTGGGTGAAGCATGTGCATCGTGGTTGTTGCAAAATGGTTATGCAAAACCGTTTAAAATCATGGGTATTCCTGATGAATACACCGTAACAGGTTCACAGGTGGAGATATTGAATCATTATGGAATAGGCAAAGAAGGAATTACAAAAGAAGTAACAGCATTATTGAAACAATAGAAATGATTTAGAATAAAAAAGATGGTTTACAGATAAGAATTCTGTGCTCATCTGCGAAATCTGTGAGAAAAAGTAATAGAAATGTCTAAGAAATATATTCTTGCAATTGATCAGGGCACCAGCTCAACCAAATCACTCATCTTTGATGCGAAAGGCCAGGCTGTTGCCAAAGGATCGGAAAATTTACAGACACATTATTTCGGTAGTGGTTTTGTAGAACAGGAACCCGAAGTAATTTATCAGAATGTATTGGCATCTGTTACAAAATGCCTGCAGGATTTCGTTGAGAAAGGGCATCGCACAACGGAGATAGCAGGCATTGGTATTTCCAACCAACGGGAAACATTTGTGGTATGGGATAAAGAAGGCAAGCCATTGCACAATGCAGTGGTGTGGCAATGCAAACGTTCTGTACAAATTTGTGAAGAGCTGAAGCAACAGGGATTATCTGAACAGGTGAATCAGAAAACAGGCTTGGTGATCGATCCTTATTTCTCAGCAACAAAACTTATCTGGCTCAATAGAAATCATGAAGCGGTAAGCAAGGCCATTCAAAACAGGGAAGCATACTTTGGAACAGTTGATACATGGTTATTGTACAAAATGACCAATGGAAAAAACTATGCAACAGATTATACCAATGCATCAAGAACATTGCTGTTCAATCTGCATATGCTGCAATGGGATGAAGAACTTATTGAAGCATATGGATTGAAAGGTATTCAGTTGCCCGAAGTAAAATCTTCGTCAACTCATTTTGGCGAAACAACATTGGATGGATTGTTTGCACAATCTGTTCCCGTTGCAGCCATGATTGGTGATTCGCATGCAGCTGCTTTTGGTGAAGGTTGTTTTGAAGCAGGCACTGCCAAAGCCACATTAGGCACAGGTTGCAGTATTCTTATGAACATTGGTGATAAACCTGTGCAATCAAACAACGGGATGGTCACCACTATCTGCTGGAGTATTGATGGACGTATTGATTATGCATTTGAAGGTGTGATCGTTTCCTGCGGTGCAACTATTGAATGGTTAAAGAATGAATTGAATTTATTCAGTGACAGTAAAGAAACAGAAGCGATGGCAACAGCAGTGAGCGATAACGGTGGCGTGTATTTGATTCCTGCTTTCAGCGGCTTGGGATCTCCTCATTGGCAAATGGACAGGCGTGCATCTATCAGCGGAATGAGTTTCGGTACAACAAAAAATCATATTGTAAGAGCTGCATTGGAATCAATCCCATATCAAATAAAAGATGTGATGAGTGCCATGCAATCTGATGCAACAGTTGATCTAAAAAGCGTAAATATCAACGGTGGTATTTCGAACAATCGTTTTGTGATGCAGATGATCGCTGATCTGTTGTACATTAATATCAACCGCTCTGCATGTACCGATGCATCTGCATTAGGTGCTGCTTTTTTGGCCGGATTGGGAACAGGATTGTATAAAAACCTTGATGAGTTGAAAGCTTGTCTTGCTGTTGATACCGTCTATCAACCCAACCCCGAAAACACTATTGAAACTTTTTACTGGCAGTGGCAACTGATCATTCGTGACGATACTTCTTTAAAATAGTACATGTAATTTTTGTTGCGCATACGTTTGTGCAAACGGGATTTTTACTGATTCCTTACATTTAATGTTTGCCTGAATGCAAATAAAGGCATAAACGATAAATTTATGAGGGTGCTGCAAATTCCACATCTTGTTTATAAAGAAGAGTTGTCATCTGTTCGACAGCCAGTAATGTTTACTCAGCCGCTTCACTTTCATGAAATAGCGGAGCTATCATGGCCATCATTTCCGTATAAACCTTCTGTAGAATTTTCAATTGCGCACACAGGCGATCATATTGTGCTCAATTTCCAGGTAGAGGAAAAAGAAGTTCGGCATGTAAACACTGCCATCAACTCATCAGTATGGGAAGACAGTTGTGTGGAATTTTTTATTGCCTTCGATGAAAGGGGATATTACAACTTTGAATTTAACTGTATTGGTACCACATTGCTTGGGTTTGGTGATGGTCGCAACGACAGAACATTGCTGCCTGCTGCATTGATTGAGCGGATAAAATGTTTTTCTTCTATTGAGCAAAAACCTGATCATGTGGCATGGCAACTCCAGGCAATTATTCCAGTGAGTGTGTTTATGTACACAAATGTGTTTAATCTGGATGGGAAAAAGTGCAGGGCAAATTTTTATAAATGTGGCGACAAACTGCAACAGCCACATTTTATTTCCTGGAAGCGTATTGAAACTGCGGAGCCGGATTTTCATCAGCCCCTGTTTTTTGGTGATATTGAATTTGAACCCAAAGTTCCCTAATTTGTATTGATTAATGGAAAAACTTCCTACCATAAAAGAAATTGCAAAGCGGCTGAAAGTTTCTGTATCAACTGTTTCAAGGGCATTAAGCGATCATCCCCGTATTGGTCTTGGAACAAAGCTGAAAGTAAAACAACTGGCCGAAGAGCTGGGGTATGAACCCAATGCACAGGCCATCTTCTTCAAACAAAAGAAAACATTTGTCATTGGTGTGGTCATCCCGTTTATACGGGAAGAGTTTTTTTCACAAGCCATCAGCGGAATTGAATCTGCTGCCATGGAACACAAGTACACCATTTTGTTTGGACAGAGTTATGATGATCCTGAAAGAGAGAAGCAGGTAGTGGAAGCCATGAAAAAGCAACGGGTTGATGGGTTGATCATTTCACTTTCAAAAGGAACAAACCGTTACGATCATCTGGAGGCATTACGCAAATACGATATTCCTGTTGTGTACTTCGACCGTGTACCCAATATGGCCGATGCACATAAAGTATATTGTAATTTGTACAAAGGAACTGTTGAAATGGTGGGCTGGTTGTTCCATCGTGGTTATCGCCGCATTGCATTCATTAATGGTCCTGATAAACTACAGGCAAGTAAAGAGCGTATGAGTGGTTATATGGATGGTGTGGCTAAACAGAAGCTGAAAGTGGATATGCAGCTGGTGGAAAAAACAGATCTGAGTAAAGAGAGCACGCAGGCTGCTATGAAAAAATTATTGAACCTGAAAAATCCACCACAGGCAATTATAACATTTAATGATTATGTACACATGGATGCAGTGCAGTATGCACAAAAGCAAAATATTGCTGTTAATAAAGCGGTGGTATTTGTGAGCTATGCTAACCTGCCCATTACAAGTTATACTGCTTTTCCTCCATTAGCTTCTGTTGAACAATATCCTTATGGTCAGGGAGAGAAAGCAATGGAGCTGATGATAAAAATACTTTCTGAAAAACAGGCAGATAAAAAAGGCGATGAATCATTTTATGTAGAAGAGTTGTTGCCAACACTGGTTGCTTATCAGCAGGCAATTCCCTGATATTGATCTTAAGTAAATAAAAAAACGGGACAACATTGTTGTCCCGTTTTTTTATTTATTGCTTCAGTTACAACATAGTTGAACAATCGTTTGCGCATGCTGAAATCCTTTACTGTAAAGGGTTTTAGCGTTTTTGTTGTTTTTGCGGTTGATGATTTTGCGCCACCGTTTGCGCACAAAAACATGTTAACACATGCTTAATATTGGTTACGATTAGCCTGTATTGGTTCTGTAAAAAGAACAGTAAAAAAATAAACTAACTGAATCCTCTCTGCAGCTATTTACGATCATGTACAGGCGTAATTGATTATTAACCAAACTAAGTTGTTATTATGAAATCTAAACAAATCCTGTTTTTATTACTGGCTTGTTTTCTTACGGTTTCCTTTAGTTATGCACAACAGGGAACGGTAACGGTTACGGGGCTTGTAAAAGACAAAGCAGGTATGCTGCTTACAGGTGCCAACATTACAGAAAAGGGCACCTCTAATACCGTTGCAACTTCAGCAAGCGGTTTATTTACCATTCGTGTTAAAAGTGCTTCATCAATTCTAAGCATCACTGCAGTGGGCTATAGCAGTGTTGAAGTTCCTGTGGATGTAAACGGGAACATGGCAATAGAACTTGATATTAAAGCAGAAGATCTTGGCGAAGTAGCTGTTGTTGGTTACGGTCGTCAGAAGAAGATCAGCGTTGTGGGCTCACAGGTTACTGTAAAGCCCGATGATCTTAAAATTCCGGTGCGTGATCTTACCAATGCATTGGCTGGCCGACTTGCAGGTGTGGTAGCAGTACAGCGTAGTGGTGAACCCGGTTATGATGGCTCATCACTGTTTATCAGAGGTATTTCAACATTTGCATCAAGTCCACGTGGTCCGTTACTTGTAGTAGATGGAGTTCCCGACAGAAGTATTAACAACATCGACCCCGAAGACATTGAAAGCTTCACTATTTTGAAAGATGCATCGGCAACAGCTGTGTTTGGTACACGTGGCGCAAACGGTGTTATTCTTGTAAACACGAAAAAGGGTAAGGCTGGTAAAGCACAGATCAATGTGGAAGCAAACCAGGCATGGTCCAAATTTTCGCAGTTGCCAAAGTTTGTTGATGCGCCAACTTTCATGCGTTTGTATAATGAGGGGTTGACCATGCGTGGAAGAACAGCACAATACACGGATGATGTTATTCAGAAACATGCTGATGGTTCAGATCCTGACCTGTATCCAAACGTAAACTGGTTTGATGAGTTATTTAACCAATACGGTAACAGCAACAGGATCAACCTGAACGTACGTGGTGGTTCTTCAACTGCCAGCTACTACATCTCTGCAGGATATTATAACGAAGTTGGTTTGTTCAAACGTGATAATGTGCAGGCGTATAACTCTGCTATCAAGTACAACCGTTACAACTTTACTTCTAATGTAAATATTGATCTTACAAAAACAACCAAGCTTGAACTGGGTGTTAACGGTTTTCTCACCAATGGTAATTATCCCGGCATAGGCACATCGGCTCTATTTGCTGAAGCAACACGTGTACCACCACATGTTGTACCGGCTGTATATTCAAACGGGCAGGCGCCACAGTACCAGTTAGGTACTCCACGCAGTCCTTACATTGCTCTTACACGGTCAGGTTATGCAACTGAGTTCAGTAATACGGTGCGTTCTAACATCAGGTTAAAACAGGATCTTGGTTTCTGGCTTAAAGGTTTATCCATTACTTCCATGTTTGCATTTGATAACTACTCAGGCAGCACCATGCGCCGTACAAGAGGAGTATCAACGTTCAGAGCAACCGGAAGAGATGTAGATAACAATCTTATTACAACACCTATTTCTGTAGGAAGTGATGTATTGGGTTACGAAGCTTCTACTTCAACCAACAGACGTATTTATACTGAGTCGGCATTGAACTACAGCAACACCTTCAACAGCCTGCACAACGTATCGGCTATGTTGTTGTATAATCAAAGTGATTATGTAAACTCGAATGCAACAGATGTAGTAAGTTCTATTCCTTTCCGCCTGCGTGGTTTAACAGGAAGAGCAACTTATGGTTTCGATAATAAATATTTTATTGAAGGGAACTTTGGTTATACCGGTTCAGAAAACTTTACACCCAACAGCCGCTATGGTTTCTTCCCTTCAGTGGGTGCAGGCTGGGTTGTTTCTAACGAAAAGTTTTTTGATCCGATTGCAAAAGTGATCAGTCATTTTAAACTCCGTTACAGTTATGGTTATTCAGGCAACAGTAACACTAACGACAGGTTCCTTTTCTTAACACAGATCAATAATACCGGTAGTACTTCAGCTTATACTTATGGTGTACCCGGAAGCACAAACAGCTTCACCGGTTTGTTTGAAGGACAGGTTGGATCTGACGTAACCTGGGAAACATCGAAGCGTCATAACATCGGTATTGAGCTCAATGCATTTCACAACGAACTGCAGTTGATCGTAGAGTTGTTTAAAGAGCGTCGTGATGGTATCCTTCTCCGTAACTACACCATCCCTTATGCATCGGGTTACAGAGCCGATAATATTCCTTATGGCAATATTGGTATTACAGAAAACAGAGGTGTTGATGTCAGCCTTACATACACCAAGAGTTTCAAACGTTCTTCGTTCATCAGCTTTACAGGATCATTCAACTATAACAAAAACCGAAACGTGTATGATGGTTTACCACCTTGGCAATACCCATGGTTAAACCGGCAGGGTCAAACACTTGATCAGCGCTTTGGTTATGTAGCATTGGGCTTGTTCAGCGATTCAGCAGAAATTCTTGCTTCACCGGTACAGGCAGGCGATGTTCGTCCGGGAGATATTAAGTACAAAGATCTGAATGGTGATGGTATCATTAATGCTTATGATCAAACCGCAATTGGTTATGGCGCTATTCCACGTATTCTTTATGGGTTGAACTTTGGATTTGGTTACAGAGGATTTGATCTGAGCCTTTTCTTTCAGGGTGCAGGACTTGTTGATTTTAACTACAGTGGTGGTTTTGGTACAACGCCATTCTCTGAAGGTGCAACGTATGGAAACATGTACAGCATGATCACCGACCGCTGGACACCGGAAACAAAGGCATCTAATCCTAAGCCTTTCTACCCACGCCTTTCAACCAACCAAACCATTACAACCAATTACCAAACCAGCACTTGGTGGATCAAGCGTGCAGATTACCTGCGTTTAAAAACTGCAGAGCTTGGTTACAATTTCAATATTAAAGCACTGAAGAAATATAACGTAAGCCGCATGCGTGTGTATGTGAACGGAACAAACCTGTTTACTGCTTCACGATGGAAAATATGGGATCCTGAATTAGGTGATGGTCGTGGTACATCATACCCCAACATTACTGCATACAACGTGGGTTTCCGCATTGGTTTTAATTAATAAACTTCTTTTATGAATACGAATCGTTTTATAAAAAATACAGTTCTTGCCTGCTCCGTATCATTATCTGTTCTTTGCGTGAGCAGCTGCAAAAAAGGTTTTCTTGATACTGTTCCTGATAATATCACCACATTGGAGAATGTGTTTACAAACAGGAACATGTCCATGCAATGGCTTGCACGTATTTACAGTGCTGTACCGGATATATGGCTTACGCCTTATACAACACAATGGGGAGGTATGTCTGATGAAATGGATTATACCTGGATGTCATTACCCATTAACAATGGAGCATTGGTACCCGATGGTACTGCCGGTTACTGGCAGAGTAATTACCAGGCCATTCGCAACGCTGCCATCTTTTTAAAGAACATTGATAAGAACAAAGAAATCCTTGATCTTGATAATGGTGCTCAGCTTATTCAACAGTACAAAGGTGAGGCAAGGTTTCTGCGTGCTTATTTTTATTTCCAGCTCATGAAAATCTATGGGCCGGTGGTATTACTTGGCGAAGAGCCTGGTGATGTAAATACGAATTACCAAACCCCACGCAGTACATGGGACGAGTGTGTGGCATATGTGGTTAGTGAAATGGAAAAATCAAAACTGGATGTGCCTGATGCCCATGTACAGAGTGGCTCACCTGATCTTACACAAACAGGACGTATTACAAAAGGAATTGTAATGGCAGCAATATCACAAGTGTTGTTGTATGATGCAAGTCCTTTGTTTAATGGTAATACCGAGATGAGTGATTTCAAAAATTTTGATGGTAAAATACTCATCAGCCAAACATACGATGCCAATAAATGGAAGAAAGCAGCTGATGCTGCAAAGGCAGTGATCGATCTTAACAAATGGCAATTGTATAAAGAAACTAATGCTGATCCTTTCCGTGCTGCATTCCTGTCACTAAAAAATCTTTACTGGAGCGGATGGCAAACAGAAGGCATCTTCCTTCGCCCGTCAACAGCAGTAAATGATGGTAACTATGGATGGTCACGCCACTGTGCACCACGTAATAGTAATGGTACTGCATGGAATGGTATGGGTGTGCTGCAGGAACAGGTTGATGCTTACAGAATGAGTAATGGTTTGCCTATTACACAGGCAGGCAGCGGATATACTGAAACAGGATTTGCTACAGCAAAAGCAGGTTACTATGTTGCAAACACCAGCAACATGTATGTAAACCGTGAACCACGTTTTTATGTTGATGTAACTTTCAGCGGTTCTGAAGTACCGGTGGTGCCACAGTCTGGACAGACATACGTTGGGTTTTTCTACACAGGTAACTCCGGTAAGCAAGGTGCAGCACGTGACTGGCCAAAATCAGGCTATACGGCACGCCGTAATCTTCATCCAAGCACAAACTTTGGTACAGGTAACTATATTAACCGCCCTGCAATGCTTATCAGGCTTGCCGAAATCTATCTCAACTATGCGGAGGCATTGAATGAGTACAACCCCGGGCACACCGATGTGCTTACTTACCTGAATCTTGTTCGTGAGCGTGCCGGCTTGCCGAACCTGTTGCCGGGTTTATCGCAGGCAGAAATGCGTCAGCAGATTCAAACAGAAAGAAGATTGGAGCTGGCGTTTGAAGGTCACCGTTATTTTGATGTTCGTCGTTGGAAAATTGCACACACAGCAGAACATCACCAGGGCGGCGCATTTTATGGTATGAATATGGACCAGGGTACTGCTCTTAACTCGACAGCTTTTTATCAACGCACCATTGCCGTAACAAGAGCGCCATGGAAAAAGAAAAACTTTTTCTGGCCTGTTCCGCAATCAGAAGTTGACCGTAACAAACAGCTTGTTCAGTTTCCTGGCTATTAATCTCATTTCTTCAACCCAAACAATTATTTATGACAATAAATAGAAAACTGCTTTTTTCTTTCGCCGGTTTGCTTTCACTTGCAGCCTGCCAAAAAGAAGAAGCATACAATAAAAAAACAGATGCGGATAATCTTGCTGCTGTATTTCTACAGCAGGCTACCAGCTTTCCACAGGAGCTTACAACGTTTCCGTTTACCGATGAAGCACGCACATTTAAATTCAATGCAGGATTTGGTGCGGTTGGTTATTCATCAAAAGACATTACTATTAAGCTGGAAATTGATGCAGCTGCATTTGACAGTGTAAACCGTGCAAGGGTGGCAGATGGCTTGCCGCAGTACCTTGCTTTTCCTGCCAACAGTTACAGCATTGATAAAATGGAAACAGTGATCCGTTCGGGAGAACTTACATCGGGGACCATTACAATGAATTATTTCTCCAAAAAATTTGATCCATTGTTAAATTATCTCTTGCCTGTTAGCATAAAAGAAGCATCAGGTTATACCATTAACCCTAAACTGAAAACAGTATTCATCATTGTTTCAAAATTGCAGGGTAAGGCTGCTACAACTGCAGTGAAATCTACCTGGGATATTACTGCAAGTAGTGAAGAACTGGTGGGTGAAGGAGCAGTTAACGGCCGTGCCCGTGCAACAATTGATGGTGATGTAAATACGTTCTGGCATTCAAACTGGGCCAGTACTGCACCTCCATTTCCTCATTGGTTGAATATTGATATGAAGCAATTAAATTTTATTGATAAAATAGCGTTGCACCCACGTAACAATAACAACAATGGGTTTACCAGGTTTAAACTGGAAGGCAGTGTTGATGGAACAAACTGGATTCTGTTTGGTGATAATATTGCGTTTGACCCCACTAACAGAACTTTCCAGGAGTATCCTATTACGCCTACTGAATTAAGGTATATTAAGATCACAGCATTGCAGGCAGCATCGCCAACAAATACTTCAACGCACCTTGGAGAAATAAATGTGTTCAAATACTAAATAAGGTAAAGCGGATCAGGATAAACTGATCCGCTTTCTTCCTGAACCCAACTATCATAGGTTTATGATTCGTATTCAATACTTCTTTTTGGTTGTACTGCTGGCAATAACAGCCTGTAAAAAACCGGCAGCACCGGCAGGGCCAACGCAACCCCCTGTTACGCCAGCACCTGCTTACAATTACAGCAGCGATAAAACATACAATCTCAACGTTGTTTATTTTATTCCGAACGACGTGGCTATTCCCGTGGATCATCATCGCAGGTTGAGTGAAATATTATTAAGTGCACAGGAGTTTTTTCGTTCAGAAATGCAGCGTAATGGTTACGGCAATAAAACATTTGGATTGCTGAAAGATGATGCAAAAAAAAGAATCAAACTCATTGAAATAAAAGGGAAGCAAGGCAAAGCTGCTTATCCATACGAAGGTGGAGCAGGAGCGGTGCAAACTGAAATTGCAGCATACAAAGCCGCAAATCCTTCTGAATTTACAAGCGATCACTACCTTGTTATTATACCTGCATATAAATACGATACTAATGGCGAACCAGGCGGCCCTCCCTTTTATGGTGTTGGTAAAACCTGTTTTGCACTGGACTATGCTGATCAGGATAATAAATATTTAGGAACAGGTGGCACTTTAGGAACAAGAGCTACCAAATGGATCGGCGGTATGATTCATGAATTAGGACATGGATTAAACCTTCCGCACAACAGGCAAAAAGCCGTTTCTGAAACATCGCTTGGTATGTCGCTTATGTGGGCAGGCAACAGTACATGGGGTATTTCGCCAACATTTTTAACAGCAGCAGATTGTGCAGTGCTTAACACAAACCAGGTGTTTAATACCGGCAATAAAGTTTATTATACAACTGTAAATGCATCAGTACAACGTATTCATGCAGATTATGATGCTGGTAAAACAGCTATTGTTATAAAAGGAAAATACATCAGCAGCGGAAAAGTAATTGATCTTATTTATTTTAATGATCCCAATGTAAACAATGAAGGAACGGGTGTAAACAAAGATTATAATTCTATAGCATGGACATCAAAACCAATCAACAACGATAGTTTTTACATTGAGATGCCCATTAGTGATCTTGTGGAGAAAACAGATAATATCCCTTATGAACTGAAAGTAAAACTGGTGCACGAGAATGGTACAGTGGTTGAAACGATTTACTCCTACACATTTACCGGCGGCGTGCCTGTGTTAACCTTCAGTACAAGAAATGAATTAAGTAAACAGGGTTGGAGTGTGTATGCTTTCAGTTCAGAAGAAACAAGTGGTGAAGGAACCACCAATGGCCGGGCTGCAACAGTGATTGATGGAAATGCAGCTACTTACTGGCACAGCAAATGGTCGGGTAGTAATGCTGTTTATCCGCATGAACTGGTGATTGATCTTGGATCGGAAAAAACAGTGAATGGATTATCGGTTACACAACGCAGCGGTTTAAGCCGCTCTGTTAAAAATGCTGAACTGCTGATCAGTTCTGATGCGGTGAATTTTACATCGGTCAGCAATTATGTATTTGCAAACAGCAACGGAGCACAATATTTCGATTTCAATACAACTAAAACATTCCGGTACTTTAAAATAATTGCAAAATCGGCATGGGATGGTTTGCAGTTTGCTGCGTTGGCGGAAGTGGGTTTATATTAAAAGTAAATCAGTGAAAATGACGGGTATGAGAAAAAGTTTCATTCAGTTGTTGTGTGCTGTAATAATAGCTACATCACTGTGTGCGCAGGAGAAGGAATTAACAGTGCCGCTTGGTGGCAACTCATGGGTAACCACCAAAGCAGGCAACGAACGTGTAACAAACAGCGGCTGGGTTAACTGGCAACAGCCAGGCACAGTGTTCAGCACGTTTATACATGTTCATCAGCCGGGAACACTAATTATAAGTGCCGTAATGGATGTGCCTGCAGGTAAAACCATTATCAGTTGTACTGTGAATGGGCAAAAGAAATTAACCACAGCAGAAGCTGTTGGCAAGATACAATTGGGTTCATTTGTAATAAAAGACACTGGTTATATCCGCATCGATATACAGGGTGTGAGTAAAACAGGCGTTGAGTTTGCACGCATCAATTCTTTGCAGGTTGCTGGCACGGCCATTGATGTGCAAACAAAGTTTGTGCAGAACAATGAAGGCAATTATTTCTATTGGGGAAGAAGAGGTCCTTCTGTACATCTTGGTTACGATGTATCAGAAGTAAAAGAAGATATAGAATGGTTTTATAGTGAAATAACAGTTCCACTGGGGAATGATCCCATCGGTTCTTACTTTATGGCCAATGGTTTTGCAGAAGGTTATTTTGGCATACAGGTAAATTCGCCAACAGAACGGAGGGTATTGTTCTCCGTATGGAGCCCGTTCAATACAGATGATCCAAAACAAATTCCACCAGATAAGAAGATCATACTGGTTAAGAAAGGAGCCGATGTGTACACGGGTGAGTTTGGCAACGAAGGATCGGGCGGTCAGAGTTATTTAAAGTACAACTGGAAGGCTGGAGAAACATATCGTTTTTTATTGCGGGCCAAACCGGTTGAAAATAACTATACCAATTACACTGCATATTTTTATGCAACGGAGCAAAAGAAATGGTTATTGATTGCAAGTTTTAACCGTCCGGCAACATCCACCTATTTAAAACGTCTTCATTCGTTTCTTGAAAACTTTGATCCGTCAACAGGATATATTGTAAGAAAAGCATGGTATCATAATCAATGGGTGCGTACAAGCAACGGAGCATGGAAGCAATTGACGAAAGCCAGATTTACAGGCGATGCAACAGCACAAAAGGAATACCGGCTTGATTATAAAGGTGGAGAAGAGAATGGACGTTTTTATCTGCAGAATTGTGGCTTCTTTAGTGATCGTACCATGCTGCGGACTGAGTTTATAAACCGAAAGAATGGAAAAGCACCGGTCATTGATTTTACCGGTTTTGAATAAGAAGTAACAATGCGTTTCAGGAAAATTCGGCCATCATTTTGTGCAAACGGCTGCGCTTCTTTGCAGGGTTTAATTGCTGTATTTTCACAAAGAATATTATTGGTATGGTGCGGGCTGATGAATGCTGCACATATAAAAAAACTTAAACAACAAGTATGAATCGTAAAGATTTTATAAAGAACACAGGGCTTACTGCCGCATCGCTGGCGGTATTGCCAACAGGCTCATTGTTTGCGTCGTCAGCCGATCCAAAAGTGAAAATGGTGATGGTGGGTGTAGGCCTTCGTGGACAAAATCATCTTGATCTTGTACTGCGCCGCAGTGATGTGGAACTGGTGGCCATTTGTGATATTGATGATCGTATGCTTATCCGTGCAAAAGAAATGATTGCAAAGAGCGGAAAGAAAATGCCGCAGATCTTTACCGGCGATCCGTATGCATGGAAAAAAATGCTGGAGTTGAAAGGTATTGATGGTATTATCATCTCTACCCCATGGGAGTGGCATAAAGAAATGATCATTGGTTCATTGCAATCCGGTATTAAATATGTGGGCAGTGAAGTAATGCTTGGTATTACGTTACAGGATCATTGGGATGTGGTAAAAGCTGCAGAGCAATATAGCGCACATGTAATGATGCTGGAAAATGTATGCTACCGCAGAGATGTTATGGCGGCATTGAATATGGTGCGCCAGGGATTATTTGGCGAGCTGGTGCATTTACAAGGCGGTTACCAGCACGATCTGCGTGATGTGAAATTCAACAATGGTATTGATGCTTACGGCAAAGGCTGTGAGTTTGGTGATAAAGGATGGAGCGAAGCAAGATGGCGTACACACCACTCCGTACATCGTAACGGTGACCTGTATCCCACACATGGTATCGGACCCATTGCACATTACATCAACATCAACCGTGGCAACAGGTTCATCAATATTTCTTCATTCTCAAGTAAAGCAAGAGGTTTACACGAACATATTGTTAAGAAATGTGGCCCTGAGCATCCAAATGCAAAGATCAATTTTAAACTGGGCGATGTGGTAACCACTTCTATTGGTTGTGCAAATGGTGAAACGATCTTGTTACAACACGATACCAACTTACCACGTCCTTATTCACTTGGTTTCCGTGTACAGGGCACAAATGGATTGTGGATGGATGTAGCAAAAGGAGTGCATGTGGAAGGTGTATCAAAACCGCATCAGTGGGATGCTGCAAAAGACTGGTTCGACAAATACGATCATCCGTTGTGGGCACGCTGGAGTAAAGAAACTGCCGGTGCAGGCCATGGTGGCATGGACTTTTTTGTGATCCATTCATTTGTTGAAAGTATTAAACGTAAAACAGCTACACCAATGGATGTATATGATGCAGCTGCATGGAGCGCTATTACACCTTTGAGTGAACTTTCTGTTGAAAAAGGAAATGAAACAATTGAGTTTCCTGATTTTACCGGTGGTAAATGGATGTACCGCAAACCTGTGTTTGCATTAAATGATGATTATTAATTTAGAAATGGCATTACAGAAAGCCACCTGTTGGAAAGAAGTAATGGAAGGGAACTGCCGTAAAACCGATCATGACCTATAATATTCTGGAATATCAGCAAATCATGTCGCAAACCGTTTTGCCTGTGTTTGGCTTAACGGGAAAAAAAGTGAAACTGGAAGCTTTTGGAAGCGGCCTTATCAACAGCACCTGGAAAGTAACCACTTCTTCGGATGACTATATTTTGCAGCGGCTGAATCATTTAGTGTTCAGCGAGCCGGAAGATATTGCACATAACATCAGTCTTATTGTAACGCATCTGCGTAAACATTATCCATCGTACAGCTTTGCAGCGCCTGTTGAAGCAAAAGACGGTGCCACACTGGTGTACCTGGAGAACGAAGGTTTCTTCCGCCTGTTTCCGTTTGTAAAAGGATCGTACACAAAAGATGTGGTGGAAACAGCTGATGAAGCCTATGAAGCTGCTGCACAGTTTGGACGTTTTACGCATGTGTTGAGCGGACTGGATATTAACGAGCTCAAGATCACCATTCCATCGTTTCATGATCTATCACTCCGTTACAAACAGTTTCTGGCTGCGTTGGAAAACGGAAATGCAGAACGCATTATTGAAGCTGATGCGTTGATCAGGAAAGTAATGGAGAAAAGATCAATTGCAGAACAATACCAGATCATCAAAACAAATCCTGATTGTAAACAAAGAGTAACACACCACGACACCAAGATCAGCAATGTGTTGTTTGATAAAGATGGAAAAGGATTATGCGTGATCGATCTTGATACAGTGATGCCCGGTCATTTTATCAGCGATGTGGGCGATATGATGCGTACCTATTTATCGCCGGTGAGCGAAGAAGAAAGTGACTTTAGTAAAATTGAAGTGCGTGCCAGTATTTTTGAGGCAATCGTAAAAGGCTATTATAATGAAATGAAAACCGATCTTACTGAAGCTGAAAAGAAATTGTTCTTTTACAGCGGTAAGTTTATGATCTACATGCAGGCAATCCGTTTCTTAACAGATTACCTCAACGATGATGTGTATTATGGGGCACGTTACGAAAAACATAATTTCATACGGGCAGCAAACCAGCTGGTGCTGCTGGAAAAACTCATTGAAAAGGAAAACGAATTGACTCCTTTGATCAACCGGATAATTTCAACCAATGAATAAAAAAACTCCCGCAATTGCGGGAGTTTTTTATGTTTATGCTTTTGCTCCTGTCAGCTTTATTTTCAATACAAGCAAAGCAAGTGATAAAAAGCAAAGTACACTTTCAATAATCAACCATTGTGTGCCAAATGCACCCAATGGTCCTTCAATGGAAATGGTCATTACTCTTGATAAAGCATAACATCCCCAAAGAATGGCTGCAAATACCAATCCTTTTGTGTGGTCTTTAAATGCCAGGTACAGCAGGCTGATGAAGATGGTAAGTCCCACACCGCCATACACACCACGTATGGAACTGAAGGCATCATTATTGGTGAGTTTTACCTGTACAAGATCCATAACTGCTTGCGGACTTTGAAAGGCCATAACACTAACCATTAAAATGGCAAAGGCAGAGAAGCCGATCAGTACGGCTGAAGAAATGCGTAAAAGTTTGTGCTGTTTCATGTGTTTTGTTTTTAGAACACAAAAGTCGAAACAGCACAAAACATAGTTGTTGGTGTTTGCCAAGATTTTGGGTTGCTGTCACTTTAGTTCTTATGCAGCTTTCTGGCTTGCCTGAAGTTGCAGAAACAAATCGGCCTGCAATTGATCAGAAGGCTGCATTTGAAAAGAAGTGAGGCAGGCAAGTGCCTGCCAGAATGAATAAGGCTGGTGCATACAACCACTGTAAGTATAACAGTTGCTGCACTTGTTCTGGCTGCAATCCTGTTCAGCATTGTTGCTGAAGTAAGGTTGTTTCTCGTTCATAATTGAAAGGTTAGATGATAAGGTTAAATAATAAGGTTTATGCCTGCAAACGTAAGCTGCTGTTTTTTTTCATGAAAGTTCATTGATGATGAATTGCAAAAACTGTTGAATGAATTGCAGCTGTTACATGAATAGCAACAAGCTGCAGAACAATACTTGAGCTGCAAACATTTCAACCGCTGAAAAACGCAGTTCATGCATAAGCTGTTATCAGCTGTAAATGCTGCTGCACAACTTTGTATCCACAAAACCTTATCATCATGAAGCGATTTAAAAAAATTGCAAAATGGACAGGCATCATCCTGCTGTTCATTATTGTTTCTGTTTCTGCCTTAACAGCTTCACGGCAGAATCTTGCGTACGAAGCACCTTATCCCGACATTAAAGCCAGTACCGATAGTGCTGTAATTGCCCGTGGCAAACATGTGGTGTACAGCATGGCGCATTGTGCCGATTGCCATAGTAATCAAAACACTGATTCATTGGCGCAACTTGGTATTGAACCTGAATTAAGCGGCGGCCGCAAATTTGAATTTGGCCCGGGTAAATTTTACAGCAGAAATATTACATCCGATAAAGAAACAGGTATCGGTAACCTTACCGATGCTGAAATTGCCCGTACACTTTATTATGGTGTTGATGCAAAAGGAAGAGCAATGATCGACTTTATGCCGTTTCATAATGTGAGCGAAGAGGATATGACAGCCATTATTTCTTACCTGCGCACA
The DNA here is from genome assembly GCF_946479605.1 of uncultured Lacibacter sp. The sequence goes on along the minus strand of NZ_CAMLGT010000001.1, from coordinate 36,970 downwards.
CTAAAGCCAGTAAAAAATAAAGTGCCCGAAAATGAGTACAACGTAATGGGCAAAGTGTTAAAAGCATTCTTAATAAAACCTGTTGGTCCAAAAGAACCTATTGCAAAAGCAGTACAAAAAGATACATCAGCTGCTTATGGTGGTTATATTATTAATAACGTAGCCAATTGTGCCGGTTGTCATACAAAACGTGGTATGACCGGGGAGTATGTGGGCGAACCACTTGCAGGCGGCAACCCCTTTATTGAACCTGGTCTTGATACATTAACTCCTCCTAATCTTACACCACACCCCGACAGCAGGATTTACGGATGGACAAAACAGGATTTCATCAACCGCATGCGTATGGGCAAGATCATTAAGCATAGCCACATGCCATGGAATTCCTATAAGAAGATGACGGATGATGAACTGACTGCTATTTATAACTATCTGCGTTCGGTAAAACCAGCGCCAACAACCGTTGCTGAAAATTAAAAACACCACATCATGAAAAAAATCATAGCAATAGCGTTCCTGTTTGCTGCGCCTGTAATAGCAGAAGCGCAACTTGGGAATGTACTCAACCGTGCAAAATCAAAAGTGAATCAGCGTGTCAATAATAAAATTGATAAAGAGATCGATAATGTGCTGGATGAAGCAGAAGGAAAGGGAAAATCAAAACCTGCTGCAAATAATGGTAGCGATGGAGCTTCTTCATCGAAGAATGAAACGGGATACAGCAGTTCATTTGATTTCAGGCCAGGCGAAAAATTGTTGTACACTGAAGATTTTTCGCAGGACATAGTTGGTGAATTGCCACTGCTCTGGAATACAACAGGCAAAGGCGAAGTGGTAACAGTAAATGACCAAAGCGGAAAATGGGTGAAGATGTACCAGAACTCTTTTTACCTCACCGGAAATAAAACGGCATTTGGTAAAGATTATACTGTGGAGTTTGATCTGATACTGGCGTACAATTACAAAAGCTATACGTTTCCATTGGTTACGTTTGGTCTGCTTTCCAGTAACGATCTTGCAACAACAGATAATGAACTGATGGGTAACCACAGTAAATTTCAATCAACAGAAGTATTGTTGCGACCCGGTTATAAAAGCACACCCAGTTATGCAACGCTGAAGAGCATGATTGAACGAAGGGATTTTTATAAAAGTGCCGACCAGGAGCTGAATGGTTTTGATAACAATTATAACAAAGTGGTGCATGTGGCTATGCAGGTGCAGGAAAGCCGTTTGCGTATCTGGATCAACAGCGAGAAAGTATTTGACATACCAAAGGCGTTGCCCACACAATATGTTTTCAATCAATTGTTCTTTAAAATTCATAACTCAGGATATAAAGAAACAGAGATCGGGTTTTATCTCGGCAATCTCAAAGTGGCAACAGGTATTCCAGATACCAGACATAAGTTGCTTGAAGAAGGAACATTTTCTACAACAGGAATTTTGTTCAATGTAAATGAAGCAACACTGCTACCTGCCTCTTACGGTGTTATCCGTGAAATAGCAGCGGTATTAAAAGCAAACCCTTCCATCCGTATCACTATTACAGGACATACGGATAGCGATGGGGCCGATGCTGCAAACCTTACGCTGTCGCAGAAAAGAGCTGAAACAGTAAAACAGGTATTGTCATCGGAATTTGGCATTGATGCTGCAAGAATGCAAAGTGATGGCAAAGGCGAAAGCAAGCCTGTAGCGGATAACAAAACAAAAGAGGGAAAGGCAGCGAACCGACGTGTTGAATTTGTGAAACTGTAAAACACCTGTTATGGAATTAAATATTTTGATTGTGCTCAACTTGTTTGTGTACAGTGTCATCGTCAGTCAGTCGTTCATGTACATGATTGCATTGCGCAATGTGCAGGAGAGCATGGAAGCAACAACCTACATTCTCTTGCGCAAACTCATCGACCGGAATTTTCTTAAAAAGTTCAAGCCGGTTTTTTACACCGCACTGTTGTTGAGCTTATCATTGCTGGTTGTTTCATTTTTTCAATCATCACTGTTACTGAAGGCAGGAAGTATAACAGCATTTGCCGGACTTATTGCAGATATGGTGCTGATCTTGAAAGGTGATATGCCCATTAACCGCATGATCAACAGCTGGACAATTGAATCGTATCCGGCTGATTGGAAAGATTACCGCACAAGGTGGTTGTATTGGTTTTCGTGGAGGCAGGTAGCCAACATCAGTGGCTTTACTGCATTGCTGATTGCTGTGGTGTTCCGGTAACAATTCATCCTGCAATTTCTTCAATTGAAACAGGTAGTACTTGAGCCGGGATAAAGGCTGCTTTACTTTGGTGCTTCAATAAACCTTGTTATCAAATGAATAAATTAGTTGTTGTTTCTGCTGTAATTGCCGTGTCAATTAGTGTTTTAACTCTTGCCTGCAATGGTGTTGCGCAGGAAGAAAAGAAAAAAGGATCATTAACCAATGCTGAATTGGTAAAGCGTGGTGAGTACCTGGTAAATGCTGTTGGTTGCGATGATTGTCATTCGCCAAAAACCATGGGACCAAGAGGTCCTGAAATTATACAGGAGCTTCGCTTTTCCGGTTATCCTTCCACACGCCCTGTTCAAAAAGCCGATTCAAATGTAGTGAAGCAAGGCTGGGCTTTGTTTGGACCTGATCTTACTTCAGCAGTTGGGCCATGGGGTATGTCGTTTGCTGCCAACATCAGCAGCGATGCAACAGGCATTGGCAACTGGACAGAAGCACAGTTTTTTAAAGCTATCCGTGAAGGGAAATACAAAGGGCTTGATAACAGCCGGCCGTTGCTGCCTCCTATGCCTTGGTCTTCGTATAAAAATTTCAGTGATGATGATGTGAAAGCGATTTATGCATTCCTTAAATCAACACAACCGGTTGAAAATATTGTACCGGCTGCTATTCCTTTCAGTGAATTAAAAAATTAAGAGCTATTCATATTGTTTAGTGTTTAGGTATCACAGCCTGCCCGGCGGGGTCTCCTGTCGGGCTATTCATTTATTGAAGTATGAAAAACAAAAAACTTATTTACAGTTTACAGATCGTTGTTCTGTTTGCATTTATTTTCAACCCCTGGACAAAATTTCCCTACACATTTTTGCTGTTGAGTTTAATTGTGCTGTTGATCTGTTATGCAGAAGACAGAAATTTTTCAGCCATCGGATTAAATAATAGCGGCACCTTGCTGAAATTATTGCTACAGTCCATTGGTTTGTTTCTTATTGTTGAGCCGTTGATGGATTTCATTATTCAGCCGCTTGTAAATAAACTCAGTGGCGAAATACCTGACTACAGCGCTTTCCAGGTAATTGAAAACGATACAAAGCGATACCTGAAATACCTTGTCTATATCTGGATCAGTGCAGCATTTGGTGAAGAGTTGTTCTTTCGTGGATTTCTGAACAGCCGCTTGTCTGAAATTTTTTCAGGGCTGAAGGGTAATGTATTCATCATTGCTGTTCTTTCATCACTTCTGTTTGCAGCGCCACATTTTTATCTGGGTGCTGCTGGAGTTTGCATTACTTTTTTATTTGGCCTTCTCTTTTTTCTTATCTACCGGAAAACAGGATTGAATTTATGGATGACTATTCTGCTGCACGGCTTTATTGATACGTTCTTTATAACAATGGCATACACAGGAAACCTGTCGTATTATTCAATGGTCAATCTTTTTTCTTAGTTATCATTTTTTTGCTATGCAAATCATGCAGTGAATTGAACAGTTCATGCAACTGCTGAAAGTATTGGCTGCTGTTACCGGGTAAATTTGTTCCAGTTTAATAACCTTATCAATGAACGTGGTCATGAACATGCAGGTTGCCGAACGCTGGAGAAGGACGATACTGGTTGCTGTTAAGCAGCTCAGCAGTTGTAGTTCGGCCATCCGGTTTATGGTTACAGTTCATACCCGTTTTTACTCAATTCATACAGGATGATCCGTTTTTCCTTTCCTGCATACGAACAAAGCCGGCAAAAGATGGTAATTTGTAAAATAGATATGTCCATTAAATTACCATATTACACCACAAGAGATTATACAATACTTGCGCTCATTCTGTTACCCATTTCCATTGTCATCAATTCAGTAATACTGGGCACGGGCTATTATTCTGACTGGCGGGTGTTTGTATTAGCTACCATCTTTGCTGCTGTGGGATTTACCATACAGTTTACCTTGTGTGGTGTGTGGGCAGTGCTCATGAAAAAACGTTTTCCCGGAGAAAACCAGATAGGCAAACGCCTCACTTTCATGATGCTTCCATTTGTAACATTAACCGGTTTATTTCTTTACCTGGTATTTAAGGGGTATGAACAGGTGAGTTTGTTTCAATACAGCTTCAACGAAAACAAATTTGTGTTTGCATATATTGGCATGGGTATCGTAAATGTGTTTATTACCTTGTTAATGGAAGGGGTGGATCGGTATGAAAAATGGAACAACAATTTAAAAGAAACGGAAGAGCTGCAGAAAGTGTTCAGGCAAAGCCAGCTGCAGGGATTAAAAAGCCAGCTTAACCCGCATTTCCTGTTTAACAGTTTAAATTCTTTGTCAAGCCTCATCAGCGAAGATGAAGAGCGTGCAGAGCGTTTTCTCAATGAAATGAGCAAAGTGTACCGTTATATGTTGCGTAATGATGAGGATCAGATGGTATCATTGGAAACAGAGCTGCACTTTGTTGATTCGTACCTCTATTTATTAAAAGCAAGATATGGCGATGGTTTGCAACTGTCAATTGAAGTAACAGAAGAGGCGAGGCAAAAACAATTGCCGCCATTATCGTTACAGGTGCTTATAGAAAATGCGTTTACACAAAACAGCCTCAGCAAAACCAGTCCGCTGAAGATCTGCATCAGTTCAGAAGGAGACGATCAATGGCTGATGGTACGTAATAACCTGCAGCCAAAAGTGGTAACTGAAACAGTTGATGTGGAAGCAGGGCTTGATAACCTCATTAACCGGTATTACCTCCTCAGTCAGCAACAGGTGAGCATCACCGATCATCCGGGCGAACGCATTATCCGCCTTCCATTGATCAGTAAAACAGTGGAGGTGGGCAATGAGTAAATGGAACAAACCCACCAAACTTCAGCTGCATTCGTTTGTAGCATCAATGCCGATCATTTCGGTATTGCTCAACTTTATAATATATCACGAAAGGCTGTTTCATGACATCAGCATCTGGCTTGTTTCTTTTCCTTTGATCATTGTATTTGGAACAGGTTCCTGGCGTGGGCATGTGTTTATTGGTAATTACATCAAACACCGTTTTCCAGAGCTTAAGCAAACAAAGAAACGAATACTCATACAGGCATTTTGTTTACTGCCGTTCATGTCGTTTTCTGTAACCGTAATATTTTTTGTGTATGATGCCTTTCATATTCTTGGCTATGAATTTTCAAGATCAGATTTTCAGCAGGGACTTATTGTAGGGTTTTGTGTAAATCTCATTTTTGAAACCTTGTATGAGGCCGATTATGTGCTGGATCGTTATAAAGAAAGCGTGGAAGAGAAACAGCACATGCAGCAGCTTTCAGCTTTTCATGAGTTTGATGTGCTAAAGAACCAGGTAAATCCGCATTTCCTGTTCAATTGTTTTAATACGCTTTCGTCGCTCATTAGCGAAGACAAAAAGAAGGCAGAGAAGTTTCTGAATGAATTAAGCAAAGTGTACCGTTACTTGTTGCGTAATAATGAAGATGGACTAAGTACGGTTGATAATGAAATACGTTTTATACGGTCGTACTACCAGTTATTGCAAACAAGACATGGCGAAGCGGTGCAGCTGAATCTTGAAATTGACCGCAGGTACGATTCGTATATGTTGCCATCGCTCACCTTGCAGTTGCTTATTGAAAATGTGGTGAAGCATAATGTACTTTCAAAAAACAAACCCTTGGTGATTGATATTTTTACAACAGCAGGCAATAAACTGGTGGTGAACAACAACCTGCAACGCCGCACGGTAAAAGCACCAAGTAACAGGGTGGGCCTGGAAAACATCCGGGCAAAATATGATCTGTTGAAACAACCCGGTTTCCAGGTAATGGAAGATGAAAAGAATTATACCGTGGTACTTCCATTGATCTGGAATAATAATGGTGAAATAAAACGGGCTGTGTTAACAGAAGCAAAACAGGTTGATATGAACAATAACAGTTTACTGAAATAATACACAGTACCGGTAATGAAAATAAATAGAGCGACACCTGCAGGCAGCAGGTAACATGAAATAACATCAAACAAAAAAAATCAAGCACATGAGAATACTAATTGTAGAAGACGAAGAACTGGCAGTAAAGAAGCTGCAAAAGACCTTATTGGCAGTTGATACAGCTGCAACAGTAATTGGCGTTACCGACAGTATTAAGGGAACCGTTGACTGGCTGCAGGAAAACACACAACCCGATCTTATACTGATGGATATTGAACTGGCCGATGGGCAGAGCTTTGAAATATTCAATTTAACAGAAGTAAAAAGCCCGGTGATCTTCACCACTTCTTACGATGAGTATGCGTTAAAAGCATTCAAAGTAAATAGTGTGGATTATTTGCTGAAGCCGATACAGAAAGAAGAACTGCAGGCTGCATTGCAGAAGTACAGGCAGCTGCACACGGCGGCAAAACCTGTTGATGATAAGGCAGGCATCAGTCTTGAAAATCTTGTTCGTGAGTTACAGCAGAAATTGCAACCAAAAGAATTCAGAAAACGCTTCCTGGTGAAGCATGCACAAAAACTGGTATCGGTTGAAATTGATGAGATCGCATATTTCTACAGCGATGGACGCTTGAACTTTTTCAAGACCATCGACAATAAAAAGTACGTGGTAGATTATACCATGGATGAACTGGAAGACATGCTTGACCCGGAAAAATATTTCCGCATCAGCCGTTCCTTCTATGTGTCGGTAAGCAGTATTGATAAGATCGATGATTATTTTGGCAACAGGCTTATTTTGCAACTGAAACCTGCAGTAGATAAAGAAGCGCTGGTAAGCCGTGAAAAAGTAACAGAGTTTAAAAAATGGATGGGCAAATAAAGAACCTTGGAGAAAAGCAAAAGGACAGCAACCGCTGTCCTTTTTTTATAATGGAGGTTTTGGTTATTTCCAGCCGCTGTTCCTGTATTCTTTTGGAAGTGCTTTCAGGAAACTGAGTTCAACATCTGCGCCGTTTCTGATTTCAATGGAGCCGGTTGATTTGAGGTTCACCACGCAATCGTCGTACAAGGTAACAACAAGGTCTTTTGATTGCAGGGCATTTAAACCTGTAACAAATGATTTGGCGTAAATATCAACTGCTGTGAGATTTTTTACCGGAAGACCAATGTAGATTTTCTTCTGGTAGCTTTTTTCTTTGGTTGCATTGATGGTGAGCACGCCGTTACGCTGTTCAATTTCAATGTCGCTGAACAAAGAAGCATCCCCTTCAATGTAAAGTGTGCCGGGTTCATTGTCTTCAATCAGTAACACATCGATGGATGCGTTGATCACCAGCTTTTGAAAAGGTTGCACACTGATTTTACTGATGGCTGATTTCTTTTTTTCTGTTGTTTGTGCCCAGGCTGCAGTTGTAACCAGCAAAAGAACCGCAGTGAGCAGATGTTTTACATTCATGACGATAAGGTTGTAAAATGAGAAAAGGTTTAACAACACAAAATTGCGGATGATGCTGTGTTGCCAAACTCCAGGCTGTATGAAACAGCACGACTGCTGTATGAAGTGTAGTGGAATGATTACACCGGTATCAATAAAATAAAAGTGGAGCTGCTTTTATGCACCTGCACATCAAGCCGTGCGTTGATGGTCTTCAGCCTCTTTTCCATATCCTGCCGCTGCAGCAAGTTGTTCAGTTGTTGCATATCACAACAATCATTCTTAAACTGCATTGTGAACTGCAGCCTGGCTTTTTCGTACCCGATATGGATATTACATTTTTGCGCACCTGCGTAAATAAGGCTTTGCACTGCTTCTTTAAAAAGCAGGAACGATTCGTGCCGCAGTTTCATGTTAAGCGTAAGCGTTTCAACGTTTTTATCAACAAGAATATCAATATCAGCGCCATTGCGGTTGTTAAGTGCGTCAAGGTATTCCTTCATCCGCTCAACCGTTTTTGCCATGTTATCATTTTCCGGTGAAATACTCCAGAGCATATCGTCCATTGCAATCATCATGTTATGGCTCTTGCTGTGGATCTGCTCAATGTATTCTTTCGATTTTTCCGGATCTCTGTCGGCTTTCATCTTTGCCATTTCACTCAGGATATTGATATTGCTGAGGGCTGTGTTCACTTCTTTATGCAGGTTATCTGCAATACCCGTACGCATTTCCTGCATAGCCTCTTTACGTTTCATCCGTTCACGATCAAGCCAAAAAATGAAAGCACCACCAGCCAATATCAGCAAACTGTAAAACCACCACGATTTCCAGAAGGGAGCATTCATCTTGATCACCAGTTTATTGGTCTGCTCAATAAAGCGTCCTTCCTCATCCATTAACCGCAAACGGAATGTGTGCGTGCCATTGGGCAAGAAAGAATAAACAGCCTGGTTATTATTGTCGGCCGATTGCCACTCTTTATCGATCTTATCCATTTTGTATTGGATAACATAAGCCGAGCTGTATTGCAAACTTGAAAATTCAATGGTTACAGAATTGTTTCCCGGCCTCAGGTTAATGACTTTGAGCTTTTGCAATGAATCAACCGGAAGCGATTTGTTACGCACTTTAAAATCAGTAAATACAATAGCTGGCTTTGCATTGTTAACGATAATGGAAACAGGATCAAACGCAACAAACTGATCACTACTGCCAAAGAGCAGGCGTCCGTCCTTTAATCTTGCAGAAGCAGCCAGGTCAAAATTTTCATTATCAATGCCATCTTTTTTCGTGAACTTAATAAAGATGTTTTTGTGAATATTAATTCGGTACAGCCCGCTTGTACTCGACAGCCACACATAACCATTTCTGTCTTTTTCAACAGCGGCAATATAGCCCGATATCTTTTCTGCATTACCGATCAGCCTCGATGTATTTGTAACACGGTTAAACAACAGCAACTGCACTCCGGTAGTTATCAGCATACTGCTGTCGTTGTATTCCATTACCGATGATACTCCTTCCTGCGGAAGCTTAAATGCCCCTTTCTGATCAATATTGAAATGATAAACAATTTTGTCGGTTAACGGATCAATGGCATAAACACCTCCCAATGCGAAAGCCACCCACAGCAATCCTTTTGAATCTGTGATCATCTTGTTCACATGTGTTACAGGAAGCTTTTCAACGGGTTTAATACCGGCAGAAAAATCTTTTTTTCCGGTTGCAGCCGTCCATTTGTACAACCCTTTCCATTGCATACCAAACCATACGTTGCCATATTTATCCTCTGCTATTTGCCGGATGGTTTTGCTTTCTAAAGCAGGGGGATTGTAATATGCAGCCGTATATTTATCCTGGTTTACTTTAATAAACCCTGGCTGGGCCGAAAGCCAAAGAGTAGTACTGTCTGGCGATGCAAACATGCTCCAGATGGAATAGTTAGTATTAACATCTATTCCCTTTAAACGGAGAGGGATCTCTTTCAGGTTTTTATCATAATGAAAAATACCATCGCCCCATGCAGAGGCCAGCACTGTTCCCCATTTTGTATCAATGAACGAAAGCAATCCTCCTTTGCCCCGTTGCTTGTGTATGCGGTCTTCGTGTGTAATGTTTTGAAAAACGTGTTGGCCAGGATTAAACCGGTAAAGGCCGTTATTGCTTGTTCCCACCCAGATGTTTTTTTCACGATCTTCCACCAGACCACGCACATGATCGTATGCAATGCTCCGTTCATTTGTATATCCGTTATTCACAAATACAAATCTTTTTGTCTTCTCATCAAAACGTGCCAGCACCTGCAAACCTCTTATCCAGATACTGCCGTCTTGTTGTTCAAGAAAGCCATGTATTTCATAATAGCTTTTTAAATAACTGATGAGTTCAATTGGAGGAAAAGCATACTCCTGTTTTTTGAGATCATAACAATGAATAAGAGGAAAACCACCGCCCCAGCTTAGGAACCACAGGCGATCCTGTTTATCAAAAAATAATTGGTAAGGTGATATTTTGCCTGCTAACTGATCTATGATCTTTTCTTTTTCAACATTAGCAAGCACATCACTAAGGTTGCCTGTTTTGCGGTTGTAAATAGCAATGGTGCCATCTTTTGTAGTGATCCAGTATTTCTGCGTTTTTTCCTGGAAAGCAAAATCGCCTACACGCCAGCCTTCTCGTAGTTTAAAAAGCCTGTTTGCTGATAGAAAAGTATTTGTGTTTTTATCGTATCGTAAAACTTCATCTCCTGCCAGTACCATGTACACATCACCCTTATCATCTTCCACTATCTTTTTAAAATCTGTTTGAACCTTGTCCGGGTACATCCCTTTTAAAACAGCTTCACGAAACCTGAAATTTTTTGTATTGAATATGCCGATCTTTCCATCGGCGAGCAGTACCCAAAGGTTCTTATGCTTATCGATCAGTAATTGCCATATTGGATTCGAAGGAATTGTAGTGCTGTCATTTTTATTATGCCGGAATGTTTTATAACGTGTGCCGTCAAAACGCTGAAGCCCATCCGTTGAACCTGTCCAGATATAGCCCTCTTCATCCTGCACAACAGTGTTTACCTGGTTTGATATGGCTCCGGAAAGCGAAGAGTAATGCGTAAATGTAAAATGCAGTTTTTCCTGCGCAACAGAGCTGTGCAGGACACAAAGAAATATGCAGATGCAGGAAAGTTTGTGGAGCATAGTGTTCAGGTAAACCAAATGTAATGATTGCCTGCATAAACTGGTGAAATGACTGTATGAACTGCAGTAATGGCTATTGAACTGTTTAAATACGGGTATGAATTGCTGAGCAAACAACGCAAGACGCTCTGTCTAAAAAATGCTCATCACAATTCAACACTTTAATTGTACAATTCATGCATCCGTTCATTTTCAGCAAAAAGAAGCAGGCACATCTTTGCACCGTTAATCAATTAATCATTAAACCTCTATCAAACAATGAAACGCATTTTCATTCTCACAGTTTTGGCAGGCACACTTTTCGCCTCTTGTAAAAAAGAAGACAAAGAAAAAATTTTCAAAGGACCGGTTACAGCTTTTCAACATGGTAAAGCATGGACATGGTACGAAACAGATGAAAGCGACAAACCTTTACGTTTAGGTATTGCTATTGATGAAGCAGCCATGAACACGCTTGACCGTGGCAATGATAACGGCGGGCACAATCATGCCAATTCTGTTGTATTGAAGTTTCATGCAAAAGCAGCGGCAACTCCGTTCAACCATGTTGATCTTGGATGGAACCCACACGGTCATGAACCGGAATTTATTTACGGGTTGCCACACTTCGATTTTCATTTTTACACCATCACGCCTGAAGCTGTAGCAGCTATTCCGCCTTATGAAGTGGACAGCAGCAAACACAAAAACTGGCCAGCACCGGAGTATCTGCCAGCTACGTATTTCAATCCCGGCGGTGGTGTTCCAAAAATGGGTGTACACTGGCTCGACTTTACGTCACCTGAGTTAAGTGGTGCAACGTTTACCCAAACATTCATTTACGGTTCTTACGATGGACAGGTAACATTTTATGAGCCTATGATCACAGAGGCATTTATTTTAGCCAACCCATCGTTTGAACGCCCAATTCCTCAACCTGCCAAATACCAGAAAACAGGGTACTATCCTACTAAAATGCGTATTGCAAAAGTTGCCGGTATCACCAATATTATTCTTGAAGGGTTTGTTTTAAGACAGGCATCGTAACAATTGTTTACAGTTGTGGAGAGCACACTGTAGCAGTACATGAGCAAAGCCGGAGTGCCGTAACACTCTGGCTTTTTGTTTTAATGAAACGGGCAATGTTTTGAATGAATAAAATCATCATTCATTTCATACAGGAAAAAAGCCAACTCATAACAGGAACGGTTTTAACTGCTGTTGAATAGCGTCAATTTTACAACAGCATTTTTTACCATTAAACCTTATTTATGAAACGTTACAACATTTTCAACCAGGTACATAAAGGATTACGGGCACTGCTTTATGAAACCATCATTAAACTTCAGCAAACAGATTTTGCTGATGCTGCAGATGCTGCCGAAGCAACAGAACAGGTGAAAGTGATTCTTGATCTATTTGATGAACACGCACACACCGAAGACACATTTATTCTTCCTGCCATTGTTGAATATGAACCATCTGTTGTGGATGTGTTTGCACAGGAACATGTGCAGGACCTGGCACTCAGCAATAAACTCAATGGTTTGCTGCAGGCTTTTTCACTCACCGTTTCTGCCGAAGCAAAACGGGAAATAGGTGCGGCTATTTGCACAGCGGTATTCGATTTTATGCTCTTTAACCTGGCGCACATGAAAAAAGAAGAAGATGTGCTGAACAAATTACTCTGGCGATATTATGATGATGGGGCATTACATGGTATTACCATGAATATAATTGCGCATGTACCTGCTGATAAAATGCCGCTGTACAACAAATGGATGATGCGTGGACTTTCAAACACAGAGATCATTGGCTGGCTGCAGGAGGTGAAGAACAATGCGCCGGAGTTTGTCTTTAACTCTTTTGTTGACCTTGCCGTTCAGGAACTGCCGGAGCAACGTTGGCAAAAAGTACAGGAGCAACTTACAGAAGGAGCCATGGTTGCTTAAAATCATAATTCAACTCTAACAACATTCAAAATGAAAAAAAATAATTACATCGTAAAAGCTGTGAAAGTGCTCAGCATTGCTGCAGTTATTACAGTCGTTTCTTCATCACTTATTTCTTTCACGCTTCGGTCGTTCAACGATGACTTTTTAAAACAACTTGGTTTAACAAAACCAGGTGCAGAGGAAAAGATACGTCAGGGCATACTTGGCGGTTCTGTTGACACCTATGGCATTAAAAATATAAAAAACATTGCTGCCGGAAACCGGGCAGCATTGGCAAACGACATACTTGTGTACACAAAAAAGTATGTGCAAACAGCTGATTTTTTAAAGAACTATAACGAAATGCGTGATTATTACAAACCGCAGTTTCAGAAAATACAAACGCCTGAAGAAATGAGAGCCAATGCCATTGCAGAACACAAGAAAGGCATTGCACAAATGGAAGAAACGGTACGAAAGGCAGATGCTTCATTGAAACCGGTGTTTGAAAAAGCACTTGCTGATGCAAGAGAGCAACAGAAAAAAGTGGAAGACCCGAACAATAAATCCTATGTGTCGTATGCAAAAAATTATGAGCAGACGGTAAAATTCAATCAGCAGAATTACGACAGGAATATTGCTGACTGGGAAGCAAAGTACCCATCCAATCCGTTGCTATATGTAAAGAAGCGTTTGCAGGAATTTCTTAACGAAACAGCCGATATTGATTTTAATGCTGAGCTGATCAGCAAAAACGGTAAAAAGTATTTTGCTAACCCGGCGTATGAACGTAAGGGTAACAGATGGAAAATGGCTTTCCGTGCAGGTAAAGATGTAATTGAACCGGCAAGGGCATTTGCTGAAAGATGGATGAGTGAGATCAAATAAAACAACACTGGTTTCTTGTTATTAAAAAGCCCCGCATCATAGCGGGGCTTTTTAATTTACACCTGAACTTCTTTCCACTTTCCACGTTTAAAAAAGTACCAGGCTGTTAGTGCAATCAATGTTTCTGCAATAGGGATGGCAAGAAACGCACCGATGGGTCCAAGGTTAAATGTTTTTGCGAGTAAATAACCCAATGGAATCTGGAATAACCAGAAACAAATGAAGTTGATCCATGTGGGTGTTTTTGTATCGCCTGCACCATTTAATGCCTGTATCATTACCATGCCAATACCATAAAAAACATAACCACTGCCAATGATCTGTAACGACAGTACACCAAAACGATGTACCTCCGGCTCTTTGGTAAAAATGCTGATGATGGGCGATGCAAAAAAGATGAACAGTAACATGACAGCTGCCATAAAAATGGCGTTGTACTTTGTTGTAAGCAATACACTTTGTTCAGCCCGTAACGGTTCTTTGGCACCAAGGTTTTGTCCAACTAACGTTGCAGCTGCATTGCTTAAGCCCCATGCAGGTAAAATAAAGAACACAACATTGCGGATGGCTACCTGGTAACCGGCACTTGCATCGGTACCACCTGTTACAGATACAAGCCAGGCCAATACGATCCAGCTGCCACTTTGAATAAAGAATTGAAGTGTTGCCGGCCATGCTACTTCAAACAAAGTTTTGGCCACGGGTGCATCCCATTTAAAATGCGGCCATTTCATTTTCAGTAACCTGTTGCCATTAAACAAATAATAGCATTGGTATAAAACACCCACAGCACGACCAATGGTTGTTGCAATAGCTGCACCCTTCAATCCTAATTCGGGAAAAGGTCCATAACCATAGATCAACAGCGGACAAAGTATAATATTGAAGATGCTGGCGATCCATAAACTACGCATGGCCATGGCAGCATCGCCTGCGCCACGAAAAATTCCGTTGATGAGAAACAGCAGTATAATAACTGTAGAGCCGCCCATCATAATGCGGGTAAAAGAAGTTCCTTCTTGTACCACGGCAGGTGCTGCACCCATCAGCCGTAAAATATCTGCGGCAAAAACAACTCCCAGCACACTAAGTACAATGGCTACCATCATGGAAATGATAATGGCCTGTGCCCCGGCATGCGTAGCTGCGTCAGGATTTTTTTCACCAATGCGTCTTGCCACAACAGCTGTGGCAGCTGTGCTTAGCCCGATGGCAATTGTATATACAAGTGAAATCACAGATTCTGTGAGACCAACAGTAGCTATAGCATTTTTGCTGTTGGGTAAATGGCTTACAAAATACATGTCTACTACGGCAAAAACAGATTCAAAACCCAGCTCCAGTATCATAGGAATGGCCAGCAGAAATACAGCCTTACGGATGCTGCCCTGTGTATAATCCTGCTCCTCACCATTGAGTGATTGTTTAATAATTTGATAGATATAAGATAGCCTGTTACGGTGATTAGTCGTCGTCATGAAAAAGGTTTAATCATTGATAAAATAAGAAAAGACTGAAGAATACTTCAGAAAAAAGGTGTTCCGGCAGAAGGGTGTCTTATATAAAGACGTATGATACTTTCATATGCGTAGAGATGAGAGGAGGCAAAGCTAAACTTTTTCTTTTTGAAACAAAAAAGAAGCTTTTTTGCCCGATGAACGTCCGTGCAGGACGGTATTTTGCCGTGATGAGCGGATTTTTGATTGTGAAGAGCAAAAACAAGTTTGTAATTTAGTGCCACAACCATCAGCGTATGAAAAAG
Source organism: uncultured Lacibacter sp. (assembly GCF_946479605.1). The sequence goes on along the minus strand of NZ_CAMLGT010000001.1, from coordinate 21,619 downwards.
ATAATCGTAGCCCTTTCCCTTGTTGTATCATCGGCAGCTGCATTGGCTCAGCCTGCACGTGTTCCTGTAAATGATCAGGGCGGTGCTGTTACAAACAACAAACCGAATAACACAACAAACACACCCACTACCAACACGGGTTCATCAAGCAGTGAGTTTAAAAAGTACAGCGATCCAAATGGCCGTTTTACCATTGGCTATCCCGGCGACTGGAACCTGAACGATCAGCCTTCCAATGCTATTTTGCAATTGACCTCACCGTCGGAAACCAGCGATGACAAGTTCCGTCAGAACATGAATCTTCAGATCGAAAGCCTGAACAGCAGTACAACTATTGAAGATTATGTAAGAACAAATGTGGAAGGCATAAAAGATGTGGTGAAAGGATATACAGAAGTATCATCCATGTACTTTAACCGGAATGGTTCAAAAGCATACCAGATCACCTACAAAGGCAGGTACGGAAGTATGGCGTATGATGTGCAGGTGAAACAATTGTTTTGCATAGCAAACGGTAAAGGATATGTGCTCACTTATGTAAGCAAGGAAGGTGAGCGTGATGCATTCGAAACAACAGCTAATAAGATCTTTAACTCGTTCAAGTACTAATAGAACCTTTGACAATGAAAGAGGGCGGTTGCTATGCAACCGCCCTCTTTATTTATTTCAACAAGTAATGATTAAGCTTCACTTGTATGCATCATCTTTTGCAGCTTTTTGGTAAGTACAAAAAGAATAATAGAAGCAACACCAGCCATTGCCACGAAGAGCATGAAGAAATCGTACAGGTTGGTCATTTCGTAACCAAGGAAGCTGGTTGTTTTTCCGTTTTCAGGATACAATGCACTTAATACACCCGCTAATTTGTTAGCGAAAGCATTTCCTAAGAACCATACGCCCATCAGGAGTGATGCATATTTAAATGGTGCAAGTTTGTTTGCAAGCGATAAACCAATTGGTGATAAACATAATTCACCCCAGGTGTGTAACGCATACATACCCAGCAGCCAGATCATACTTACTTTGATTCCGCTGCCAACATTTTTAACGCCAAAAGCAATCCATAAGTAACCAATTGCAAGAAGGAACAAGCCGATGGCCATTTTTGTGGGAGGCGAAGGATCTTTTTTGCCAAGTTTTAACCAAAGCCATGCAAAAATGGGTGCAAAGGTTACCACAAAAACAGAGTTGAGTGATTGAAACCAACTGGCTGGTACAGTGAAAAAGCCAAGGTCACGTTGGGTTTGCTCTTCAGCAAAAAATGTGAGCGAAGCACCCGCCTGTTCAAACGCACTCCAGAAAAATATCACAAAGAAAACAACAGCAAATAAAACAATCACACGTTCTTTTTCAAAACGGCTCAGCGATTTATCACTCATCACCATAAAGAAGATAAAAACAGCACCACCAGCCAGCAGGTAAGTAAGATAACTCACCACTTTTGCATCAATATAAAGCATGGCAATTGCTAAAGCAGAGAATGCGGCAAGACCAAGAATAATGGCAATTGGTTTTATCCATACTGCTGGTGTGTTTGATGGCGTTAATCCCAACACTTTATTATCAGGACCAAGTACATATTTTTTATGGAAGAGAAGTTGAACTAATACACCTATCAACATTGCAATACCACCGGCCAGGAATGCCCATTTAAAATCAGCAGGATCGCCTGTATCGCCTACTAAACCACACACAAACGGCCCGATGGCACCACCAACATTGATACCCATGTAAAAAATGGTATAGGCAGGATCAATACGCTGATCATTTTTAGGATAGAGCTGACCTACAAGTGAAGAGATGTTTGGTTTAAAAAATCCGTTACCTGCAATCATTAACCCAAGACCGGAAAAGAATAAAAGACTTGCAACATCTGGCGAAGACTGATACCATGATCCGCAAAAGAAAAGTAAAAACTCACCAAGCGCCATTACGATACCGCCTGCAATAATAGAGCGTTGGTTACCCCAATAACGGTCGGCGATATAACCACCAATCAACGGTGTCAGATAAACAAGACTTGTATAACTCCCGTAAAGATTTGAGGCAAACGCTTTATCGAACAGCAATGCTTTGGTCATAAACAAAACAAGCACTGCACGCATGCCGTAATAGTTGAAACGCTCCCACATTTCTGTACCAAAGAGTACCCATAACCCTGCAGGATGTCCTTTTTTTGCGATGGTTTCGCTCATACAATTGGTTTAAGTTTTTTAATTGAGAAGTGCCGAAAGTAAGGAAATATTGGAAACGGCTAATTACCGTTCGCATTGTTGCAGTTTTGCGGAAAGGTTTAGGAAGTTGCAGCAGTATGGTCTAATTTCGGGCCTGAAGCTACATTAGATATGAATATTTTACTGCTTGGTTCGGGGGGGCGTGAGCATGCGCTGGCCTGGAAATTTGTACAAAGTCCGTTATGTGATCAACTGTTTATTGCCCCGGGTAATGCCGGCACCGCACAATGCGGCACCAATGTTTCGCTGCGGGTGGATGGTGATTTTGAAGCCATGGAACAGTTTTGTCGTGAAAGGGAGATCCATCTTGTAGTGGTAGGCCCCGAAGATCCGCTGGTAAAGGGTGTGTATGATTATTTTGAAGCAGCACATCAGGCTAATCCGTTTGTGAATGGCTGGCTGGGAGTGATTGGTCCTTCAAAATATGCTGCACAGCTGGAAGGCAGTAAAGCTTTTGCAAAGGCTTTTATGGAGCGCCACAATATTCCCACTGCTTCTTACAAAGAATTTACCGATGAAAATTTTGATGAGGGTCGTGATTATCTCATGAATCATGCCTTACCGGTTGTACTGAAAGCTGATGGCTTGGCAGCAGGTAAAGGCGTGATCATTTGTAATAATCACCTTGAAGCAGTTGCTGAGTTTGATATGATGATCCATCAGCACAAATTTGGTGATGCAGGAAAGAAAGTAGTGATCGAAGAATTCCTGAATGGTATAGAAGTAAGCGTATTTGTACTAACCGACGGGAAGAACTACTGCATTTTGCCGGAAGCAAAAGATTACAAGCGTATTGGCGAAGGCGATACTGGTTTAAACACCGGCGGTATGGGTGCCGTAAGCCCTGTTCCGTTTGCTGATGATGTGTTTATGCAGAAAGTGGAAGAGCGAATTATTCAACCAACCATTAATGGTTTTCATAAAGAAGGATTGGTGTACAAAGGCTTTGTGTTCATTGGTTTGATAAAAGTGAACAACGAACCGTATGTAATTGAATATAACTGCCGCATGGGCGATCCTGAAACAGAAGTAGTAATGCCCCGTTTAAAGAACGACCTGGTGGAAATACTTTCGGCAACAGCCAAGGGCGAAGTTGATGAGATTAAAATAGAGCAGGACCCACGTTTTGCCGTAACCATGGTAGCTGTAAGCGGCGGATACCCAGGTGATTATATTAAAGGGTATGAAATCACCGGGCTTGATCAAACTTCAGCCGACAGCATGATCTTCCATGCCGGAACAAAGGCAGAAAATGAAGCGGTGCTGAGTAATGGCGGACGGGTGTTGGCTATCACTTCTTTTGGAAACACAGTGGATGAATCGGTGGCAAAGTCAAAGCAGGTACTTGAGGGAATCCGGTTCATGAAAATGTATTACCGGAGTGATATTGGGTACGAGTTCATGACAACTAACTGATATGCATAAACGAAGTATTCAAATACTTCGTTTTCTTTTTTGCAGCACTCTTGAAATGCTTTGCTGGCAAGGCTTAAACATGTTTTGAAAAAATTGTGAGGAAAAACACTTACAGGCACGGTTTTAGCGTTGTAATTCCAAATTTTTCTCTCAAATTTGCAACCATCGGAATTATAATTTTCCAGTAACCAATATGGGACTCTTCAACTTTTTTATTCAGGAAATAGCAATGGACCTGGGTACTGCCAATACCCTCATTATACATAACGATGAGATCGTTGTAAACGAACCCTCTATCGTAGCACTTGACCGGAACAATCCTAAGAATGTACTGGCCGTGGGAAAGAAGGCATTGATGATGCATGAAAAAACCCATGAAAGCATCCGCACTGTTCGTCCGTTGAAAGACGGTGTAATTGCCGATTTTAATGCGGCTGAGTTAATGATCCGTGAGCTTATTAAGTTAGTATTGACCAAAAAACCATTGTTCGCCCCAAAATGGCGGATGATGATCTGTATACCTTCCAGCATTACCGAGGTGGAAAAAAGAGCGGTACGTGACAGTGCTGAGCAAGCTGGTGCACAGGAAGTGTATCTTCTTCACGAACCAATGGCAGCAGCGCTTGGTATTGGTATTGATGTGGAAGAACCGGTAGGTAATATGATCGTTGATATTGGTGGAGGTACCACTGGTATTACAGTAATTGCCCTTGCCGGTATTGTTTGCGACCAAAGTATCCGTATTGCGGGTGATGAATTTACGGCTGATATTATGGAAGCCCTCCGCCGTTACCATAGCTTACTCATTGGTGAACGTACAGCCGAACAGATCAAGATACAGATCGGTGCAGCCATGAAAGAACTGGATACTCCTCCGGATGATATTCCTGTAAACGGTCGTGACCTTGTAACAGGTATTCCGAAACAGATCATGGTCAGTTACCAGGAAATTGCAGAAGCACTGGATAAAAGCATTTTCAAAATTGAAGAAGCCATCCTGAAAGCACTTGAGATGACCCCTCCTGAACTTGCCGCGGATATTTACCGTCGTGGTATTTATATTACCGGTGGTGGTGCGTTGCTCCGTGGTTTAGATAAACGTCTCAATCAAAAAATAAAATTACCTGTTCATATAGCCGATGATCCGCTGAAGAGTGTGGTAAGAGGCACAGGTATTGCACTTAAAAATTACAATCGCTATCCGTTTGTGATGCGCAACTGATGAGGGCATTCATAAGCGGTGGAATCCTTTAAACCCACCTTTCGTGCGGAATCTTTTTGCTTTTATCAGGCGGTTTTCAATATTGCTGCTGTTCCTGTTGTTACAGGTGGTGAGTATGACATTGCTGTTCCGGTATAACAAATTTCACCAGGCATCTTATATGGATACTGCTGGTGAAATAACCGGCAGGGTTGAAAAGCAATACAGTAAAGTGAGCGGTTATTTCAGTCTTAAAAAAGAGAATGAGGCATTACGCCAGCGATTGGCAGAAGTACAAAACAGACTTGCAGAAAATTTTCAGGCGCCTGATACTGCGCAGCGCATTGTAACAGATACAATAGCGATTGATACAACCGGCGAAAAAAGAAAATACCTGTATCTGGATGCGCAGGTGGTAAACAATTCTGTTATTCAGCCCAACAACTATTTTACGATTCATCGTGGCAGTAAACAAGGCGTGCAGCCGGGTATGGTGGTCATTACTGCAAGCGGGGCAGCAGGTGTTGTGCTGGATGTGTCGGACAATTTTGCAACAGTAATGAGCATGCTCAACAAACAAAGCCGCATTAGTGCCAGATTGAAAAAAACCGGCGAAAGCGGCCGTATTGAATGGAATGGAAAGAATCCAAGGTTAGTACAGCTGAGAGATATACCAAAAAGTGTAAAGCTTGGGAAAGGCGATACAGTGATCACAAGTCAGTACTCCGATTTTCCTCCGGGCATCATGGTGGGCACCATAGCAAAAGTTTATCTTGAAAAAAGTACCAACAACTACCTGCTGGAGATAACACCATCAAATGATTTCAGCCAACTGCAAAATGTATTTGTAGTAGCAAATCTGCAACGTGCAGAACAACGGGAACTTGAACAACGTATTAAGCAAAAGAAATGAGCAACCTCCTGCGAAATATCATCCGTTTGATCCTGTTTATACTGTTGCAGGTGTTTGTGCTTAACCAGGTGCCACCATTGCATCAGTACATTACTCCTTACATCTATTTTCTTTTTATACTCTGGTTACCGTTTAATATCAGCCGCAGCAGTTTATTGCTCCTGTCGTTTATCTGTGGCATCTGCCTCGATTTTTTTACAAAAACACCCGGCTTGCATGCTGCTGCATGTGTGCTTATTGGTTATGTGCGTCCGTTCTTTATTAACCTGCTGGTACCTCAACAAGGTGTTGAATTCAACTATCGTGAACCTTCGGTTACCAGTCTTGGTTTTGCACGTTATGTAACGTATGTATCGGTACTTACGCTGTTACATCATGGATGGTTATTTACTATCCAGGCGTTCCAGTTTGGAAACATTGTTTATTTGTTATTGAAAACAGCAGGCTCCACTGTTGTAAGCCTGTTGCTCATAACAGTAATTGAAATTATCTTTATACGGAAGCAGAAGTTTTTAACCAATACCTGATGCTGCAAACATTGAAAAACCTTATAAGAGGCCATGGCCGAATTTAACCAATCAAGACAAATAACGATCCGTATTATTATAGCAATTGTATTTGCTATCATTCTTGTGCGCCTCATGACGCTGCAATTGTTTACGTCGAAATATTCCAAACTTGCGAACGATCAGGCTATTCTCCGCAAAATTGTATATCCCAGCCGTGGGATCATTTTCGACAGAAACGGGAAGGCTATTCTTGACAACGTAACCATGTATGATCTGATGGTTACACCATCGCAATTAAAAGGTGTTGATACATTTACACTTTGCCGTATTCTTGGTATTGATACTGCACAGTTTAAAGAAAGAGTATTAACGGCTATCATTAAAAATTCAAGGAACCGTCCTTCTGTTTTTGAAGCATTGCTATCGCCGGAAAAATATGCAAGGGTCAATGAAAATTTATTCCGTTTTCAACCGGCATTTTTTTTACAGGAACGTCCTATCCGCAGTTATCCTTACAAAGCAGCAGCCCATATACTTGGTTATGTAGGCGAAGTAGATTCGCCCATGCTCAAGCGGTCGAACTTTTTTTACCAGATGGGTGATTTTGCCGGACGCAGTGGGTTGGAAAGTTCGTACGAAAAAATATTGATGGGGCAGCGTGGCATCCAGTATATCCTGCGTGATAATTTCAACAGGCCAATCGGTAAATATGAAAATGGCGAGTTTGATACGGCCTCTGTAGCAGGTCGTCATTTGAACACATATATTGATGTGGAAGTGCAGCAACTGGCGGAGAAATTAATGAACGGTAAAGTGGGAAGTGTGGTAGCCATTGAACCCAAAACTGGTGGTATTATTGCCATGACATCGGGCCCCACTTATGACCCAAATGAGTTGACCGGTTCCGAGTCAAGAAGAAATTTCAGCCGTTTGTTTTTAGATCCGGCTTCTCCATTATTGAACCGTGGTATGCAGGGTGTTTATCCGCCCGGTTCTACATTTAAACCATTGGGTGCATTGGTTGCACTTGATGAAGGATTGATCACGCCATCATTCGGTTATCCTTGTTTTGGCCGCTATGGGCCTTGCGGCAGACCAGCATGTACGCATAGTAATGCCGGGCATGCGGCTAATCTCAGCTTATCCATTGCCAACTCCTGTAACTCCTACTATGCGCATGTTTTGCGTATGGCGCTTGATAACAAACAATACGGGAATATTGAAGCTGGTTTAATGAAGTGGAAAGAATACATGTCAGGGTTTGGACTTGGTCATCGCCTGGGTGTTGATCTGCCCGGCGAGTATGCAGGTTATATTCCGGATACTGCACGTTATAACAAAGTGTTTCGTAAAGGAGGCTGGAGCAGTTGTACCATTGCTTCGCTTGGTATTGGCCAAGGGGAGATACAAACCACTCCCTTGCAAATGGCAAATGCCATGTGTTTAATTGCCAACCGTGGCTGGTATTACACGCCGCACTTTGTAAAAAACATTGAAGGCGAAACGGCAGAAGATACGATACTCAATAAGTACAGGAGAAAAATTTCGCCATTGCATATTACCAATGATTATTACCAGGCAGTAATTGATGGAATGGAAATGGTGGTAACAAATGGTACTGCCCGCAATGCTGCAATTGATGGCTATGCTGTTTGTGCAAAAACGGGAACGGTTGAAAACTATTTCAGAGGTAAGAAGCAGCAGAACCATTCTTTCTTTGTGGCATTTGCACCAAAAGATGATCCTAAGATCGCTATTTGTGTGGTGGTTGAAAATGCAGGTTACGGTTCCACATGGGCTGCACCAATTGCTTCATTGCTGATGGAAAAATTTCTTACTGATTCAATTGCCGGAGACAGGCGCAAAGCTGAGATCGAACGCATCAGTAATGTAGTGATCACTCCTGCCAAGATCAAGTATGAGCAGTACAGAAGAGATTCTATACGCAGGGTAAAAGATTCCGTTCAGCAGATAAAACAAAGAAAACCACGTCTTGATTCAACTGCTGTTGGCAAACTGGCTGCACCGAAACAACCTTCAACACCAGCAAAACCGGAGCAGCAGCGCAAACAAACAAAATTGCTTGCTCTTGTGCCAACGGAAAGGTTACAGTTTTTTAAAGAAGCAAAACAGCAAAAGAGTTAATGGAAAAACAGGCTACCATAGGGAAAGGGGTTGATGTAACAACGTTGCTGTTGTACTATGCATTAGTGCTGGTTGGTTTCATTGCTATTTTTTCAGTAGAGTTTCGCATGGGCGATTCATTTTTCCAATCGTTACTGGAGTTAAAGAAAAACTATTCAAGACAAGTTTTGTTCATTGGTGTCAGCTCATTGGTAGGCGTATTCATTCTCTTAACAGATAGTAAGTTCTTTACCACCATTGCCAATTTGCTGTACATGTTTGGCATACTGCTCATGTTGCTCACATTTGTAATTGGTAAAGACATCAGTGGTTCAAAATCATGGATCGCATTAGGTGGTGGTTTTAACCTGCAGCCAGCCGAATTATGTAAAGTATTTACAGCGCTGGCACTTGCAAAATATTTAAGCCGGCAGGAAACTGAGTTTAAAACATTTCGCTCTCACCTTATTGCCTTTGCCCTTACACTTGGTCCTGCTTTACTTTCCATTGCACAAAAAGAAACAGGTCTTGCCTTGGTTTACTTTTCATTCTTCCTGGTAATGTACAGGGAAGGATTACCTGCAGCATATCTGATTGCAGGATTTTCTTTTGTGGTGCTGTTTATCTCATCAATTGTTTTGGATTTCACACCGTATGTAATTGCTCTGGGTGTAGTGGTGCTCATTGCTGTTTACTATCTCTGGCGGCCAATTAAACGGAATTTCTTTTTATTGGGCGGTATTCTCATTCTATATGTAGCAATAATAGGATTTAAATGGTTTGTAGATAACATCGTGTTTGATAAGATCATGAAACCCTACCAGGCCGAACGTGTACTCAGCAACTTTGGTAAAAGCTATGTACCTAAATCGCCTGAAAGAATTGCACAATACGAAAAAGAACTGGCAAGCGGAAAAAAGCGTGACTATACTTACAATGTGAAGCAATCAAAAATTGCAATTGGTTCAGGCGGCCTTGCCGGAAAAGGATTTCTGAAAGGTGTTACTACACAGGGCGATTTTGTACCAGAACAACATACCGATTTCATCTTTACAGCCATTGGTGAAAGTTTTGGCTTTTGGGGAAGTGCTTTGCTGCTTGCATTATACTTCTTTTTACTCTACCGCATCATTACACTTGCTGAACGACAACGAAGTACCTTCTCCCGTGTATATGCATACAGTGTGGCAGCCATCCTCTTGTTTCATATCATGATCAACATTAGCATGACCATTGGTTTAATGCCCGTAATCGGGATTACACTACCTTTACTGAGTTATGGTGGGTCTTCACTTGTAACATTCACCATTCTTATTTTTATAATGCTGCGCCTCGATGCTGATCGTAGCATGGTGCTGCGTTAACAAACTCTGAGCTGTTGCCTGCCTTCTTGTTAACAATCTAAATCGTCCGGGTATGAAAAAATATCTCTGTACTTTTTATTTGCCAGCGTTGTTGGAAGAAGATTTCTGGGCAGCTATACCTGCTCACCGCCAGCATATACAGGATATGATGCGTGATGAAGTCATCATCACTTATTCAGTAAACGGAACACGCAGCAAAGGGTGGGTGGTGCTGAATGCAGAGTCGGAGCCTGATGCTGAAGCACTTATTGACCTGTTTCCAATACGCCCGTTCATCAACTATGAACTGGATGAGCTGTTTATATTTGATACCATGATCGGCGCACCAAAACTGGTGATGAATTGATTACTATTCCCGCCTTTATCTTTGCAGCCTGTTAATGACCTTTTGCAACAACAGTTGCAGATGCAAGTCAGTTAATGAAAATGAACACATGAAAATAATTCCACTTTCCGAAGGCAGTTTTACAGTAGATGGCACAAAAAAATTTGTTCCCTTTGATCCGGCAAAAGACAATATTAAAGACAGACCGGCAGGCAGTTTACTGGTAGAAGTGCAACCCTTTGTTGTTATTACTGAGAAAGATATTCTGTTGCTTGATACAGGGCTGGGTTTTACCATGCCCGATGGTACATTGCAGATACATCATAATTTGATGGAGGCGGGCATTAACCCAATGGAAGTAACAAAAGTTTTAATGAGTCATTTGCATAGAGATCATGCAGGTGGCATCAGTAAAGAAGATGCTGTATTGAAACAACGCTTCATGAGCTTTCCCAATGCAACGTATGTAGTAAACAAACAGGAACTTGAAATTGCAGTTAGTAAATTGTCAAAGTCGTATGCTATTGATGATGTGAGTTTGCTTACTGAAACAGACCGCATACAATTGGTAGAAAGCACCGGCGTAATTGATGATTATATTTATTACGAATGGACAGGTGCACACAGTCCATGGCACCAGGTGTTCTGGATCAAGGAAAATAACGAAACAGTTTTCTTTGGTGGCGATGTGGCACCACAGTTATTCCAGATGAAAACAAAGTTTGTGACCAAATATGATTTTGATGGGAAGCTGGCTGCTGATCTGCGTGTAAAATGGTGGGCACAAGGCCAGAAAGAGAACTGGAAGTTTCTGTTTTATCATGATATAAAAACTCCGGTATTTCAATTTTAAAAGCAATCATGTAATGAATCATTTAACTACATTACAGTTTGTTTTTCTCTAACAGTTGATTACAGATATTTTTCATGCACATGCATCACCTGCTAGCAGTGATGCATGTTTGTTTTTAACCATATTTCATTGGAGAAATACATAAAGTATGGGCAAAAAAATAGGCCAACCCTGAAAAGAGTCGGCCGTTGCTAACCTATGAAAAACACCTATTCGCAAATTTATAGCATAAGAAATTAAAAATCCAAATTAATTTCTCTTTTGACGTTGCAACATTGGCTTGTTTGGGCGGTTCTTTAGCTGATTCAACAACACGCCACGAAACTCACGCTCTGCCTGGAAAAACTTGTTCATTCTGGGCTGTCCTATCACACCAACAAAACGATCTTTATATCTCTTTCTCACATCAAGCAATGCCTGATCTCCTTCAACAACATCTTTGTTAGGGTTGTTTCGTTGTGTGAGCATTACCTGGTGAACATCACGTTTGTATTCATTATAAATTGGCCAGAAACGTTGCGCTTCATTTTCAGTTAAGTTGAGTTTACGGCTGATGAATGCGATCTCCAATGCCTTTATCTTTTCCTGTTCTTTTGTATCAGGTTGTTCCTGTGCATGAACATAACTTGTTAAGCCAAGCACAGCAAATAGTAATAGTGTAAAAATCTTTTTCATATTAATGATCCTCCGGTGTTTTATTCTGTTTCAGTTTGTACCTCCACAGCAGGTGTTGTTTGTTTTTCAGTTTTTTCAAGCTCCTTCATAAAATTTTCAAGGAACTCTTCATCCATATAATCTGTTTCTTCGGGCAACTGTGTTTGATCAATTGATTCACTGATCTTCTCAACATCTTTCGTGTCAGCTGTCAGCTGCAGGTAGTTCACAATTGCATCATCACTTAATGCAGCCAGTTCTTTATTGAACTGTTTTTGTGTGTTAATCGGTTCAACCTTGGCAATGATAAAAGCAATGGAATTTGATTGCTGCTGTAACAAAAAGTTAATACCAAATGCAAGCATTGAAAGTACAACTGCAGCAGCGGCAAAGCGGAGAATGTTTTTGCGGCTGAACAGCGATACAACTTTAGCTGTTGGTTGCAGTTGAGCATTTACCGTATCGGCAACTGTATTGAAGTAACCGGAAGGTACTTCATAAACATTTGTTTTGCTGATGCCGGAAAGCAATGGCGATAATCCGGCTAATTCATCTGCAACTGTTTGTCCCGGCTGTGCTTTTATTTTTTCAAGAATGCTTTCGGAGAGTGTATCAAAATATCCGGCAGGAATAGCCTGCGGCATTTCCTTACCTGCAACCTGGAGGAGAGAGTTTTCTTCCTGCCCACCCGCAGCAATTCTTGCCATAATCACTGGTGCTAAGGTGTCGAAATAAACCTCCGGCACCTGGTAAGGCACAACGGGGTTCAGCTTTGCCACCACTTGGCTGATCTGCTCCAATTCGTTCAATATGTCTTTATTACGGGTCATTTTCTGTTTCTATAGATGTTTTTAAGCGCTTTTCGTTTAACGGTTGAGGATAAAATCCTCTATTTTTTTCACGGCATGGTGGTAGCTGGCCTTCAACGCACCTTCGCTGGTTTCCAGTACACGGCTCATCTGTTCATACGGCATTTCGTCATAATACCGCAGATTGAATACAGCCCGTTGTTTTTCAGGAAGTTGCTGGATGGCTAATTGAAGCTTCCATTCAAGCCTGTTGGCGTCAAAATGTTTATCGGCCTTGATGGTATTGCTCAGACCCGCTTCTACCTGGTCCATTGAAACAGCTGTGCGTTTTTTCCTGTTTTCAAGGAAGGTGAGGCTTTCGTTGGTCGCAATACGGTACAGCCAGGTATAAAGCTGGGCATCTTCACGGAAGTTTTCCAGGCCGTTCCACACTTTAATGAACATGTTCTGCAATACATCATTGGCATCTTCATGCTCCACCACCATGCGGCGGATATGCCAGTAAAGCTTTTCCTGGTATTTTTTAATAATACGGGTGAAAGCCCGCTCTTTAGTAGCAGGGTCGTGGAACTGCAGCAATAATTCCTTATCGTCTGGTTGGGTCATTGTTGAATAGAGGTTTTCTGGTCTGGATTTTTCTAACTCTGTATAAAAGTAGAAAAACCGAAGGTAAGATGGGTGCGGAGGAGGAAAGTTTAATGGAAGGGGAAAAAATAGATGAGAGCAGCTATGCGAAATAAAATAGTTCCTTTAAATAACGTAACCGTTGTGCAAAATGCAACTCGCTTAAAAATTTTATTTTGCAGCCCATCTTTCGACTTAACTTGAACATACTATTGAATCAAAAAATAATACAAATGAAAAGATCAATTGCATTTGTCGCCGCTTTGCTGGTATTTATGCTGAATGGTTATTGTCAAAACCTGATGACGCCTGAACAGCTTTGGAGTTTAGGAAGAGTAACAGGCCTGGGTTTATCAAAAGATAAAAAATGGGTATTGTACAGCGTAAGTACACCTGATATCAATGAGAATAAAAGCAAACGAAAAGTGTTTGCCATACCCGTAAATGGAGGCGATGCAATTGTTATCAATAACCCTGACAGTTTATTGCTGAATGATCGCATATCACCTGATGGTAAATATATCATCAGTGCCAGCGATGTGAAGTTGAAAAAGATCGATGGAAAAGATCTGTATCCTGAATTGTCGAAATCAAATGTGCAGGTGTATGATCAATTGAATTATCGCCATTGGGATACATGGGAAGATGGTGCGTTTTCGCATGTGTTTGTTGCCCCGGTAAAAGATGGAAAAGCAGGTGAGGCGAAAGATATTATGCCGGGCGAATTATTTGATTGTCCGCAAAAACCTTTTGGTGGCGATGAAGATTTTATCTGGAGCCCCGATAGCAAACGGATCATTTATGTTACGAAAAAGAAATACGGAACTGCTTACGCTGTAAGTACCAACACCGATCTGTATGAATACAATGTTGAAACAGGACAAACAAAAAATCTTACCGAAGGAATGATGGGTTACGATATTAACCCTGCATTTAATCAAAAAGGTGAGCTGGCATGGCTGAGCATGAAGCGTGACGGTTTTGAATCTGACAAACAAGACATCATTGTAAGTAATGGCATCAGTAAAATAAATCTTACCGCAGCAAGAGATATTATACATGTAGAAGGTTTTAAATGGAGCGAAGACAATAAGACCATTTTCTTTTGGGCACCCATCAACGGTACATTGCAATTGTTTGAAGTAAACTATCCGGGCTTAACAAAAATGGCTCCGGTAGTAAGGCAAATCACCAAAGGCGATTTTGATGTTACAGGTATTGTTGGGCAGGATGGTAATATCTTGATCGTTTCCCGTACTGATATGAATCATGCTGCAGAATTGTACAGCGTAAACAGAACCAACGGCGAAATGAAACAACTGACACATGTAAATGATGCTGTTTATGCAAACTTGGGCATGAGTAAAACAGAACGTCGCTTTGTAAAAACTACCGACGGAAAAGATATGTTGGTATGGGTGATCTATCCGCCGGGTTTTGATCCAAACAAAAAATACCCAACATTGCTGTATTGCCAGGGCGGCCCCCAATCACCACTTACGCAATTTTATTCTTACCGTTGGAATTTTCAACTGATGGCAGCAAATGGATATATCATTGTTGCGCCTAACCGCAGAGGAATGCCGGGGCATGGTACAAAGTGGAATGAACAGATCAGTAAAGATCATGGTGGGCAAGCAATGCGTGATTATCTCTCTGCAATTGATAATGTAAGTAAAGAAAAATTTGTTGATAAAGCACGTTTAGGTTGTGTAGGCGCCAGCTATGGTGGGTACTCCGTATTTATGTTGGCTGGTATGCACAACAATCGTTTTAAATCATTTATTTCTCATGATGGCATATTTGATTTCCGCAGCATGTATGGCACAACAGAGGAGTTGTTTTTTGTAAACTGGGATTACGGCGGCCCTTATTGGGATACAAAAAATGCAGCTGCACAGAAGTCATATCAGCAATTCTCGCCTTCAAATTTTGTCAATAAATGGAATACACCGATGTTGATTTTCCAGGGGGGGAAAGATTATCGTGTGCCAACAGGTCAGTCGTTGCAGGCTTTCCAGGCATTGCAGTTAAAAGGTATTAAAAGCAGATTAGTTTACTTGCCCGATGAAAACCATTGGGTGTTGAGTGCGCAAAATGCGCAGGTTTGGCAACGGGAATTTTTCAAATGGCTGAAAGAAACATTATAACAAAAATGGCTCGTGTTTATCACGAGCCTTTTTCTTTTTAGCACTGAAAAGTCCCCGGGCTATACCCAAACATCTTTTTAAACGCATAAGAAAAACTGCTGAGGTTGTTGTAGCCGATGTGATATGCTACATCGGTTACATTCATTGCACTTTCGCTCAGCAATTGTTTTGCTTCCTGCATGCGCAGTCGATGAATATCAGCAAACACCGTCGTTTGAAAAAAATGTTTGTATCCTTTTTTCAACTTGAATTCATTCAATCCAAAACGATAAGAGATTGCCTTTAAGCTTAATTCTTCAAGATAGTAGCCCGCAATATATTCCTTCACCGCATGCAGCTTTTCTTTATCGGTTGCCGACCAGTCTTCTTTCGTACTTCCTGCATGTAGTGCATTTACCTGTTCCATTTGCAGTACAAACAATTCCAGCAGTTTACTTTCGGTAAACAGGTAACGTGTTATGCCATTAAAAGGACATTGTCTGATCGTTTGTATCAATTCAGCTGTTCGTTGCTGCAAGTAAAATGCATCTTCAGTGCCTAAGAAATTTGTTTTCTTAAGCAGGTGATTGCAAAAATTAGCAAGTACTCCAACAGGTTCTTCTTCAACCAAACTGTTTAGGTAGTGAGGATGATAAGTAATAGTGCAGGCATGAAAGATAGGCGAGTGAATAACATGCGTTCCGGCAAAACTGCTGTTGTATTGGATATTGTGCTGCTGCTTTTTAAAATGTAATGGCTTGCGCAGGTTTTCAAATCTTGACTCTACATTTCCCTGCAGCACAAATACCGACTCAGTTGATTCCTTCGGTACAGCATCGTACAAACAAAACGGGCTATCGGCTTCCATATACAATTCAGTAAACAACATGCCGGGTGTGTTAATGGCATTGATCTTACCTGCTGCCAGCTTTGGTTGTTGAAACGTTGCAGTGAAATGCTGGTAACGTTCACTGCTGTGGATCAAGTGTTGTTCAGTTGTTCCAAAATACTGGTCCCATTGTGCCAAATCAAATTTATCCATTTTTCGAAAGTTTTAATCCGTTTGTCTAAACAGAAAAGGAGCTGACTTGATGCAGCTTTGTGTTTCAAAATAATTGTAAAATGAAAAACATCAACAAAGGAGCAGTACGTACTGAGGGAAATACTGCATCAACTGTCAAAAAAAGCAAATGGAAACACTGGCTTGCACTCTTGTTTTATCCTATAGGTGTGATACGCATCTGGCGTGGTAAATCAAACGTATGGATAAAACTGATGTATAGCATTCTTGCTCTTCCGCTGTTTTTATTGATCTCGGTCTACATCAGCGTTGTATTATTTGCCGCATTTCTTCCCGCACTTGATCGTACAGTGGGCAACCGCACCGATAAAACTATTGTGAACAAAGAAGGGAATTATTCTGCCACATTTGTAAAAACCGGAAAGGAAACAAACAATGCGTACGAACTGGTGCAGGTTGAGCTGGAACCAAACGGTGGGAACGACTGGCACTACCACACAAGTTTTTTAGAAGAGTTTACAGTGATTGATGGCCAGGTTAAGATTGGTAAAAACGGTGATGAGGTGATGCTGGATAAAGGACAATCAACAGCAGCTGATAAGAAAGACATGCACTATTTCAAAAATGCATTGGATCGAAAATCGGTGCTGCTGGTAAAAGTTACACCTGCTGCCGGGTTAGAAAAAACATTGCGTGTTGCGTACGGATTGATCAATGATGGTTTGCTGAAAAATGATATGACAGAAAATCCCTGGCACATGTGTTTGCTGCTCGGTTACAGCGAATCGTATTTGCAGGGAATGCCCACATGGTTTCAGGAACCCTTGATCACAGCATTGGCAAAAATTGCACAGTGGAAAGGAGAGGAGAAAGAGTTGGAGAAGTATTTTATGTGAAGAAAAAACAAAACCCCGCCTTACGGTCGGGGTTTATTATTCTAAGCAAGTAGTTCTCTTATTTTCTGCTCATCACTTTTTCAGCAGCAGCAACAATGTCTGCTACATCCAAACCGTACTTCTTCAACAGCTCAACTGGTTTACCACTTTCACCAAATGTGTCTTGTGTTCCCACCATTTCAATAGGAATGGGGAAGTTCTTCGCTGCAACCTGTGCAATGCTGTCTCCTAAACCACCAAGCACATTATGCTCTTCAGCAGTTACTGCACATTTTGTTTTTTTGATGGAAGCCAATACAGCTTCTTCATCCAACGGTTTAATGGTGTGAATGTTGATCACTTCAACAGAAATACCTTTTTCCTGTAACTGCAAACCAGCTTGTATAGCATACCATACCATATGACCGCAGGCAAAAATGGTTACATCAGTACCATCGCTGAACTTTTGTGCTTTACCAATCACAAATTCATCTTCAGGTTTGGTAAAGATGGGCCATACCGGACGGCCAAAACGCAGGTACAATGGACCATGGAATTCAGCTGCGGCCATCGTTGCCTGTTTGGTTTGGTTGTAATCGCAGGGAACAATCACTGTCATACCCGGCAACATCTTCATCATACCAATATCTTCTAAGATCTGGTGAGTAGCACCATCTTCACCCAGTGTTAAACCGGCATGTGATGCACAGATCTTTACATTCTTATCGCTGTATGCAACACTCTGACGGATCTGATCGTACACACGACCCGTACTGAAATTGGCAAATGTAGTGGTAAAAGGAATTTTACCGCCAATGGTTAAACCGGCAGCAATGCCAATCATGTTTGCTTCTGCAATACCTACCTGTATAAAACGCTCTGGAAATTCTTTAATAAAAGCCTGAAGTTTTAATGAGCCGGCAAGGTCAGCAGTTAATGCTACTACGTTTTCATTTTTACGGGCTGCTTCCAAAATACCATCGCCAAAACCGCTACGGGTATCTTTATTGCCGCTTACCTGAATATCCTGTAATGCCATTTGCAGAAGTTTAAAAAAAGATTTGTAATGTTTTAAGTTGAAAAAGCAGCAATCGGGCTGAATTTCGCTGCAAAGAAAAGGGAAAGTTTTGAGTTGAGAGTAAACAAAAAATCGCAGAACGAACGTGTGTCGGTCTGCGATTTTTGTTGCAGCAACAAGTTGCTGTGTTGCATTAATTCAGGTTGCCGTTCTGGCTTCCGTAAAGGCTTTCGTCTTTTTTCACTTTCACTTCCCAATCCCACGCTGTTTTCATCATCTGGTCAAGATTAAATTCAGGATTCCAGCCAAGCAGGGTTTTTGCTTTATCATTATTGGCATACGTTGCTATCACATCACCCACACGGCGTGCGCCAATTTTATAGTTCAGCTTTTGTCCGCTTACTTCCTCAAATGTTTTAATGGCTTCCAGCACAGTTACCCCATTGCCAGTACCCAGGTTAAATACTTCGCAGCGGGAAAGATTTCTTTTTTCAACCAGGTAATCGATGGCTAATGTGTGTGCACGGGCAAGATCACAAACATGAATAAAGTCACGCACACAGGAACCATCTCTTGTTGGATAATCATTGCCAAACACCGTCATTTGCGGAAGTTTGCCAATGGCTGTTTGTGTAATAGCGGGCACTAAGTTTTGCGGCCGGCCGATGGGAAGTTCGCCAATCAAATTGCTGGGGTGTGCACCAACCGGGTTAAAGTAACGCAACAGGATGGCGTTGGTGGAAAAACTCTTTACCGTTTCGCTCACGATCTGTTCGCCCATTTGTTTGGTATAACCATAAGGACTTTCAGCAGGCTTAGGAGGAGTCTCTTCTGTAACCGGTACTGTATCGGGGTTGCCGTAAACGGTACAGGAAGAAGAGAATACAAAATGAGGTATCTGAAACTCCTGCACACATTTGAGCAGGTTCATAAGCGACACAAGGTTGTTCTCAAAATACATCAATGGCTTTTCCACACTTTCGCCCACCGCTTTGTACGCAGCAAAGTGAATAACACCGGTAATATCAGGGTTCTCCTGCAGCACGGCGTAGGTTTCATCATAATTACAAAGATCAACTTTATAGTTCTTGATCTTTTTCCCAAGAATTTGTTCTGCGCCTTCAAGCAGTTTAAGATTAGAGCGGGAGTTGTTATCAACACACACTACGTCATAACCGTTTTCAACAAGGTCAACAATGGTGTGCGATCCGATATAACCACAACCGCCGGTAACTAATATTTTTTCCATAAACAGAAGTAAGAATGTTTTTATTGTTTGATGAGATTCATGAGGTACTGACCGTAACCGCTTTTCAGTAATGGTTGCGCCAGTGCTTTTAACTGTTCTGTTGTAACAAAACCTTTGCGCCATGCAATTTCTTCAATGCAGGCAATCTTAATGCCCTGCCGTTGTTCAATGACTTGTACAAATTGTGATGCCTGCATAAGAGAATCAAAAGTGCCCGTATCAAGCCAAGCCGTACCACGGTCGAGGATCGATACTTTCAGTTTGCCACGTTTCAGGTATTCTTTGTTTACATCAGTAATTTCATATTCACCACGTGGGCTTGGTTGTAATTCCTCAGCAATCTTCACCACATCATTATCATAGAAATACAAACCAGGAACAGCGTAGTTGCTTTTTGGTTGTGCAGGTTTTTCTTCAATGCTTAATGCATTCATATTCTCATCAAAATCAACCACACCATAACGCTCAGGATCACTTACATGATAAGCGTAAATGATACCACCATCAGGATTTGTGTTGTTCGCCAGCAATTTGCCCAGTCCGGCACCATAGAAAATATTATCGCCCAGTACCAGAGCTACTTTATCGTTGCCAATAAACTCTTTGCCAATCACAAATGCCTGTGCAAGACCATTAGGAACAGCCTGCTCAGCATAAGAAAATTCAACACCTAAATTTTTTCCATCGCCTAACAACCGTTTGAAGTTGGGCAGATCCTGTGGTGTGGAAATGATGAGGATTTCACGGATACCTGCCATCATTAATACCGATAATGGATAATAGATCATAGGCTTATCATAAATAGGCATGATCTGTTTACTGATGGCAAATGTAATTGGGTGCAGTCTTGTACCGGAGCCTCCCGCAAGAATAATTCCTTTCATGTGTAGGTTATTGAGCCGCAAAGATGCAACTACCAACCAGAAATAAAAAATCCAGCTTAAGTGCTGGATTTTTTTTGCGGTATTGCAGGTTAATTAAAGTTTGGAATAAAGAAATGGAACAAGGCATATACCAATGCTGCTACCAGTCCGCTCACGGGTATGGTAAGTATCCATGCCCAAAGCAGGTTAATGGTAACACCCCAACGCACAGCACTTAAACGGCGTGTGGCACCCACACCCACAATTGAACCGGTAATGGTATGCGTGGTACTTACCGGTGCGCCAAGGTTGGCAGCGGTAAACAAGGTAATAGCGCCAGCTGTTTCGGCCACCACACCTTCCAGCGGTGTTACTTTGGTGATCTTGGTACCCATAGTTTTAATGATCTTCCAGCCACCGCTCATGGTGCCCAATGCAATGGCAGAATAACAGGCAATCGGGATCCAGTTAGGCATGTGGCCAAGGGTATAAGATGATGGATCGTAAGCGATCAATGCAGCCATAATAATACCCATTACCTTTTGCGCATCGTTACCGCCATGCCCAATGCTGAAAATGGCCGACGAAACCAGCTGCAGTTTTTTATACATATTACCTGTGCGGTAAGCAGTTTCGCCACGCCAGTAGTTATACAAGTAAGTGGCAACGAAAATAACACCCAATCCAAGGAGTGCCCAGCGCTCAAAATCTTTTTTGAAAGGAATAAACAACACACTGCCACCCACAACAAATGTAATAATGCCGATCTTAAGCCAGAAGTTTCGCTGTATAGTAACAAGTGTAATAAACACCGAAATGATCATCCCGATGATAGGAGCAAGGATAATAAAGATGAGTGTTTTGTAAATGCTTGTGGGATCAATACTTTCAAAACCGGCATGTGCAATAGCTGCACCTGCAAAACCACCGATCAATGTGTGCGATGAAGAAGAAGGGATACCATACCACCAGGTAAGCAGGTTCCAGAAAATAGCGGCAATTAAACCCGAAAGAACCAGTGGTAACGTAATAAATTCTTTATGCACTGTTTTTGCAATGGTGTTTGCCACTGCATGATCAGTAAAAATAAAAAAGGCAATGAAGTTGAAGAACGCTGCCCATACAACTGCCTGGAACGGCGTTAATACTTTTGTTGATACAATAGTGGCTATGGAGTTGGCTGCATCATGAAACCCATTGATATAGTCAAAGATGAGCGCCAGTGCTATGATGATTACAAGTAAAGTCATAAGATCAATTTGAAAATAAAGGAATTTGAAAATTTGAAAATGATCGCAGCATCAACAGGCTTTGCATTTTCAAATTGGTACATTATCAAATTTTCAAATTGTTTAAGCGTATTTAACAATGATGGATTCAATTACATTCGCTGCATCTTCGCACTTGTCAGTTGCAATTTCCATCACCTGGTAGATCT